>CAYJJY010000042.1:0-11914 GCA_964370615.1 uncultured Muribaculaceae bacterium | reverse complement strand
AAAAAGTTTGAAAATATTATTAACAAAAACAATAAATAGTTTGATTATAAAAATATATACTTTTTAATAAGTGTCTTTTATTTTATGGTATAATAAAAAAAGAAAATGGAAGTGATTTAATGAAGTTTATATTAAATAAAGCTCCAATATCTTATGAAATAGATGCAATATTTTACTATTTAGGACGTTACAACTTCTTTAAAGCATACAACTATAATGTTACTTATCCAGAACAAGAAGAGTTTAAAGAATTAATAGAAAAAGCTAAAAATGGCAATATTGTAGATAAAGACATAGAAGAAGTAGGTAGTAAGTTCAAAAAAATATTAAATATTGAAGATTACAACGATATGTATGAACATTGTGAAGAAGTAATAATGAAAAATAATAAGATTTTAGAGGAAAATAAAAAATTGTTTATGGAACTTAAACTAAGTTTTGATTTTAAAATATTTGATAAATACTTGGTTAATGTTACAAAATATGGACCTGGTGGTTCATATAATTCAGAAGATGGTAGTATATCAACTAAGTATAAAAAAAGTGGTATTAATTACTCGACTCCAATTCATGAATTATTTCATATAGGAATAGAGGATTCTATTATTAAAAAATATGAAATCAATCATGTTACGAAGGAATACATTATAGATACTTTTATAATTACTTATTTTAAAAAAAATTTCACAGATTATAAATACCAAAATTTAGATGATAGTAGTATAGATCCGTATGTTAAAGAAAATATAAAAGTAGGATTTGACTTTACCCAACTAGATCAAATTATATTTGATATGAAAACAAATGTTATCAATCAAATTAAATAAAATCATTAATAAATAAAAAATAACACAAAGTCATCTATTACATATATTAGTATAGGTGATTTTATTATGGATACACAATATAAAATAGTTATAGACCCAGGACATGGAGGTACAGATCCAGGTGCTTCTGGCAATGGAATTATTGAAAAAGATATTAATTTAGAGATATCTCAATATATGTACGATGAATTTCAAAAATTAGGAATTCCAGTATACATTACACGAAATACAGATGAAACATTAGAACCAGAAGAAAGAGTAGACAGAATACTTGGAGCTTTTGGAGATAATCCAAATGTAATTGTAATATCAAACCACGTAAATGCAGGTGGTGGTGCATTTGCGATGTGTGATTAAACTCTTTTGAAATATTAAATAAGAAAATATATGTTATAATTATGTTGGTGATATAAATGATTAAATCAAATTTAAATAAATTAATAAAAAATTATTTGATAGCATTAGGTAATAATAATAATATACTAACAGGAGATTTATTAAGTGGTGATGTAAAAAGTTTTTTAAATAATAACTCTAATGCATTTTTAATAGGACTTATAGCAGATCAATCTGTAAAAGCTGAACTAGCATGGAGTTTGCCTTATAATTTGAATGATAGAATAGGAACATTCGATTTTGAAAATATAGTAGATTCATATACAGAAGATGAACTTGAACAAGTTATTAAAACAAAACCTGCATTACATAGATATCCTAATAGAATGGCTATGTATATATATAATGCAATGAAGGATGTTTTAGAAAAATATGAAGGAAGTGCCAGTAATATTTGGGAAGGAAAGTCTGCAGAAGAAATCGTTTCTAATTTAGAAGAGTTTAAGGGTATTAGTCATAAGAAAGCTTCGCTTGGTACACTTCTATTAGTTCGTGATATGGGGTTATCAGTTCCTGACAAAGAGAACATTGATATAGCGTACGATGTTCATATAAAAAGAATATTTTCTAGAGTAGGTTTAGTTAAAGATGAGACGGAAGAAAAAGTATTAGAGGCGGCTAGAAATTTAAATCCTGATTTTCCAGGAGAGCTAACAACAGCTTTTTGGTCAATAGGACGTGATTTCTGTCATTCAAATAATCCAATGTGTTTATTGTGTCCATTAGAACCTGTATGTGAGAAAAATGAATATGTAGAGAAAGGAAAATCTAAATAATGAAAAAATTATATTTAGCATCAAATTCAAAAACAAGAAAACAAATTTTAGATAATGTTGGGATTAAATACACTGTTAACCCAAGTAATATTGAAGAAATATCTAACAAAGAAAATCCAGTAGAATATTGTATTGATTTATCAAATCAAAAAGCAAAAGCAATAGCAAAAACATTACAAGAAGTAGTTATTTTATCAGCTGATTCAGTAATATCTTTTGAAGGCAGAAAATTAGAAAAACCAAAATCTAAAGAAGAGGCTTTTAATAATTTAAAAATGTTGTCTGGAAAAAGTAATACAGCTGTAACAGGTTTAACTATAATAGATTTATATCAAAATAAAGAAGTAACATTTTATGACGAAACAGAAGTGATATTTGATGAATTAACTGATGAAGAAATTAATTGGTATATAGAGAATGAACAATATATTTTTGAAAGAGCAGGTTATTCAATAGCAGATAAAACTGCAATCTATATTCCGACTATAAAAGGAGATTATTATAATATTTTAGGGATGCCAATTTCTAAAGTTTATAAGGAATTAAGAAAATTAGGATATAACATTTCTGATTTTAGTGATTAGTAGTGTTAATAAAAATATAGTTAAAATCTATTAAAATATAATTTTTTACAAAATACTACAAATATATTAAATTATTGTAGTATAATAATGCTAGAGGTGATAATATGCAAGAAGTAGAAGTTGTGGAGGCAATAAATTATTTAAGAAAATATAAAACCGAAACAGAGAAAATAGAAGTAAAAACTGCAAATGGAGGATTTCCTAAAAAGTGTTACGACACATTTTCGAGTTTTTCCAATAAACATGGAGGAATTATAATTTTTGGAATTAATGAAAATAATAATTTTAGTATTGATGGAGTTTACGATGTAAATGACTTGCAAAATCAAATATCATGTATGTGTAATGATTCTTTGGAACCGAGAATAAGAGTTGAAATATTGCCTTTAGAGTTTGAAAATAAACAATTAGTTGCTGTTAAGGTAGAAGAGTTAATGCAAAATAGAAAACCTTGTTATTATAAACCATTAGGTCTAAAAAAAGGAACGTTTACTAGAGTTGGCGATCATGATGAAAATATGACTGACTATGAAATATATGCTATTCAGTCATATAGGGACAAGATACTGGAAGATAAAAGACCAGTTAGAAATGCCACGTTAGATGATTTGAATAGTGAACAATTGAATAGTTATTTAGAAAATGTTAAAATTGTAAAACCGAATTTTTCTAAAATGGATTTTTTAAAATGCCTAAAATTATGTAGAATTATAGATACCAACGATAAACAAGTATATCCGACCTTAGCAGGAATGTTAACATTTGGTGATTACCCTCAATCATTTTTTCCACAACTATTTGCAGCATGCATTGTTGTTCCTGGATTAGAAATAGGTGACTTAGGAAATAATGGTGAAAGGTTTATTGATAACAAAAGAATTGAGGGCACAATTGAAGAAATACTAAATGGTGTAATGAATTTTATTAGAAGAAATATGAAAAATAGTGTTATTATTGACCAAAATGGAAAAAGAAAAAATAGAACTGAATATCCGTTAGATGCTTTGAGAGAGGCTGTAGCAAACGCTTTAATTCATAGAGATTATTCAATTCAAACAGAAAATGCTTATATTTCTGTGAATATGTATAATGATAGAATAGAAATCATTAATCCAGGAGCTCTATATGGAACGAACAAATTAGAAAAATTAGGTACTGCAACTGCAATGGAATCTAGAAATTCCATATTAGTTAAAATTTTAGAAGAAAAAGGTTCTATAATAGAAAATAGACATTCAGGTATACCTACTATGAAAAGAGAAATGAAAAATTACAATTTGCCTGAACCTGAGTTTTATGAAGAAAGAGATAGTTTCAAAGTAATATTTAGAAACTCTAAAATTATTGGTGATAAAAGTAATGATGAAATTAATTTAAGTGAAAGTAGTTATAGTGAATCACAAACTGGTGCACAAACTGGTGCACAAACCGGTGCACAAACTGGTGCACAAAACTATATTTTAACTGAATTAGAAAAAAAGATTTTAGAATACTGTATAAATCCTAAAACCAGTGATGAAATAAGAAAATTTTTGGATTTAACTTCAAAAAGTCATGTTAGAGAAAAATATATAAAACCATTAATCGAAAATAATTACTTGGAGCGTACTAATAAAAAATTAGTTAATGCCAAAAATCAAATGTATAAAAAAGTAGTAAATAATAAATAGAAATTGTATATATTTAACCAGGTGATAAATATATGAATAATTATAATCTTTTTTATAAAATTATTATAAATTATTTAAAAAATAATATTGAATTACATGACATTAAAACGGCTCAATGTCAAGTAGTGTTGGTGGAACCAAAAGTATGAGATAAATGAGTAGTTGGAACAGAAGAAATTCTGTTCTTTTTGTTTTAAGCAAATAAATTATTATATCTACCTTTAACAAGCATAATTCTAGCCTTAAAGTGAGTAAACTTTCTATAACCATAAGCAGAACGTTTAATACTTTTTATTACATTATTAGTACCTTCAACAATACCATTAGAGTAATCATATTTAAAAGCATTAATAATATACTTTTCCATGTCTAAAAAGGTTTTAATAGCCTTTTTAGCATGAATAGAAATATTAGAATCATAATGATGAATGATTTTACAAAAGGTATCTTTATCTTTAGTTCTAATAGATTTAAGAATACCTTGATAAATATTATAGGTGGCTTTTAATTCGCTATTGGTATTGATTAAATAATTAACAATATCATATTCGGATATATCTTTTCTAAAATTTGGAGAATACCTTTTAGTTTTACAATCTAAATCTTCATTAAATTTTAAAATAAGTTTCCAATACTTTTTAAGTTTATTATAATTAGGGTTAGACTTTTTACATAGATTAATTCTAGTTTTATCTAAAGCATTTCTAATTTGTAAAACAATGTGAAATCTACCAGGAACAATAATAGCTTTTCTAAATAGTTTAGAAAACAATTGATAATAAGGCTTATATAAATCAACAGTAATAAATTTAACTTTATCGCGTTCTTTTTTACTATAGCGCTTAAAGTATTTTTCAATATCATTAGAAAATCTACTGCTATTAATGTCAAAAATATTTTTAGAATTATGATCAACAATAATTAAAGCCATTTTAGATTTAGTGTCTTTAGTAGCTTTAAATTCATCAATACCCATAACAGAAGGTAATTTACCATTGTTAGCAATAAGTTTATCTTTACTAATATTACTAAGAATTCTGTTAGCTGTATTAGTTGAAACATTATTTCTAAAAGCAGTATCTTTTTCGCTATTTTTGGACATAAGATTTAAAGTAATAGAGAGTTTAGAATTATTAGAAATTTGTTTACCTCTATCAATCAAAGGAGTAGAAGCAATAAAAGTATTGTTACAATGTTTGCAATAAAACCGTTGTTTATGTAGATTAAGAATAGTATTATAGTTAGAAACTTTTGGTATCTTAATCTTGCAATTTTTCTTAAATCCCCATTTAATAATATTATTCGAAGAAGCACTTAAAGTTCCGCAAATAGGACAATAATCAGGTGTGTAGGTTAATAATGCATGAAAAATTTTAGTAACAATTCCTTTAATTTTTTTAGTTTCTAAACAATTTTCAAAAAAATGTATGTTTTTATCTTCTATATTTAAAATATTTCTTGTATAATGAGAGTGTATCATATGACCAATCCTTTCAATGTTTTCTAACAATCTCATTGTATCATAGGAATTGGTTGATGACACTTTTTTATAAATAAAAATAGTATCAGTGATTTTTACTCACCAACACTATTTATTATAGAGCCTATCAAAACTAGTGAAAACTAGTTTTTTTGTATGCAAATAAATATATAACATATTATTTAATAGTAATCTATGATATAAATTATAAGTATTTCAAAAGAGTTAAGAAGGAGGGCGTTATTGTAAATAAAAATATAAAAAGAATTTTTAATGTAGGAATATATATAAGATTATCACAAGAGGATAAAGAAAAAAATATGAAACAGAAAGTGAAAGTGTAATTAACCAAAAACATTTATTCTAGAGGTATTTTTAATCAAAATAAATTAATGAAAAAGAAACAGATAAAGAAGGGATTAAATATAAAATAAAATAGCGAAGATAATGCTTATTTTTGTATTATAAAATGGTTATGTTCGCTGATAAAAATATAATGTATCCATATTAAATTAGGTTTTAATTTTATATATAATACTAAAAATTATTTAGATTATACAGAAAAAGAGATGAGCAAATTAAGGTGAATATATTAAACGATAAATTTATGTCAATAGTTTTTGAAAATTTCCTAAAAAAATCTAAACATTAGCAGAAATATTTGGCGAATTATCTGCTAATGAAATTAATTCGTTCTGAATACGTTTATTATCTTCAATAACGAGATATAGTAATTTAATTGTTTGTTTAATGATTAAATGTATATCTTCGTTATTGATTTTTATTTCATTAAAACTTTCTTTCATTGTTTTTCCCTTTCTTATTAATTAAAAATTTATTCCAATTCCTCCATTAATTTAGGAACCCAGTTATTTATCTAAAATAAGTTGTCAATCAAATTTTAAATTTGATTGCCTTAAGTATATAGATAAATGACTGCCTAAATTAATGGATTTTCTCGGCATAAAATTTTAATTATGTATATTGATGATTATTGTGAGCTCTTTTAATTTGGTATTTGAATTCTGAAACTCTCCAAGAACATTTCATGGCTGGTGTAGATATAGTATTTTTAATTTCTTTCTTAACTTCGTCAAAATTCTTAGAGTACTTTTCATGTTTTGATAATTCTCTTAATTCAAACACTTTATCATCTATACTAACTAGTAAATCTTTATTGAATGATTCTATAACTAGACATTCAGTTTTACTTTTAAAACATTTTATTTCATCATTTAAATAGGGTTGATAATATTTATTTTTGAACTTGATAGAATTACCGTTATCAATTTTTCTAGTAGTTAAAATAGCTAAAGTATAATTAATTACTTCTTTTGTTGGAGCAATTTCAAATACAGAAGGGAACTTCTTATAATCAAGTGCAAATAGTTTATTGTAATTAGGGATAAATATTTCAACCAAATACTTATTAGCTTCTTCTATGGTTGTAATATTATTAAGTCTTAATTCTTGTACTAATCTTCCTTGAAATGTTCCATTTGTTCTTTCAATAAGGCCTTTGGCCTGAGAAACACTTGTTGTTTCAATGTGAATTCCTAATTGCTTACAAGCATATCCGAATTGATTAGGACATCTTTATCAGATGTTCTTTTGTCAGGGTTTAAAGACATATAATTAAAAACAGTTCTATTATCAGTAAGAAACATATAAGGTATACCATGATTTATTAGTGTTTGATTTAAAACATTGTAATAACCATTTAATGTTTCTTGATAATCAAAATAACCACCAGGAATAGTATTAGTAGCTTTGTCGATTGCTAAATGTAAACATGTTTTTTTATTTCCAAACCACAAATGTATAGAACCATCCATTTCAATAACTTCTCCAAAGTTTTTAGGTTTTTCTTGTCTTGGATGTGAATTTTCAAGCGCTACTTCATTATCAATAATTATTTCAATTTCTTCTTTTGATTTATTTTCTAATTTTTTTTCTTTTTCTGCCTGGATTTTTTTAAAATTTTTTTTTGTTTGCTTATTAGCCTTAGGGGAAATAATACCTTCATTTGTTAATGTTTTATATATAAATTTATAAGAAACTTTTATATTTTCTTTTTTTTCTAAAAATTCTTTAAAATAATTAAAATTAAAATCATAGTATTTTTTCTTATAAAGTTGTATAATATAATTAGAGATTGACAAATCTAATGTCTTGGTAGGACGGCGTTCACGGTAACCGTGAACGAATCCAGATTTGCCTTTCTCATTATAAATATTTATTAGACGATTAATTTGTCTTATTGATATACCGAGTTTTTTGCTAGCTCGGTTTTTATTACCTTTATGATCAACTAATTCTTTAATAGTTTTATATTTTTCTAATTCATTCATTCATTCATTCATTCTTAAGTTTACCTTTCTCATTTCGTCACCTCAGTGACATATTATAACATAGTTGGGACATTTTCTTGGAATACTACTTAAGACATTATCATGGATTAATCATAGGTGAATATATTAAACGATAAATTTATTGACAAATACATGAAATTTTGATAATATATATAAAATTTACAGGTTGATTGTGATTCTATTGGTAGATTTTTAGAAGGGAGAATTATGAAAACTAAAGAACTTAGGATATTGTTAACACAAAATTGTAATTTCAAATGTTTTTTTTGTCATAGAGAAGGTGTTGCTAATTATAAAAAAAATATATTGTCTCCAGATGATTATTATTTTATTGTTAACGCATGTAAAAGAGCATTTGAGTGGGATACTGTATCGTTAACAGGTGGAGAACCAATGCTACATAGACAGATAAATGAAATAGTAAATAAAATATCAGATGATAGCAGGGTCGTGTTGATTACTAATGGATCAATTTTAAGTAGTAACACTGAAATATGTAATAAGCTAGATCGAATTACCATTTCTTTGCACACTTTAAATAATGAAAAGTATATGGAAATTAATCAAGTCAAATACTCATTAGATCAGCTATTATACAATATAGCCTTAATTAGAAATAAATTTCCTAAATTACAAATTAGATTTAATGTTACATTAATTAGAGGATTCAATACTTCGGATATGGATTTATTAGGTTTGATAAATTATGCTGAAAATATAGGAGCCTCTATAAAATTTATTGAAAATATGACTGAAAATATCAATGAAATTTATGATGTAGATTTAATTCAGAATATTCTAATTGAAAAGGGTTATACACTTATATCAGACACCTTTTTACAAAAAGAGTATAAGAAAAAAAATAATACAGTTGTATTAAGTAAAATAGTATGTTCACTTGTTAAAGAAACAAAAAAACATGATTATTGCAATGAAACAGCAAGTACTTTTTTATTGTCTGACGGAACAATAAAACCATGTATGAATAGTGAAACATACATTAATATTTTAGAAGAAGTTAAAAACAAAGATGAAGAAGCATTACTAGAAAAAATTGAATCTTCTAATAAACAATTAAAGAAAATTTGTATTTACAAATAAGGAGGAAAATATGGAAAATATAGAAAAACATTTTTGTGTATCAGTTTATGTAATTAGTGAAGAAGGGAAATTTTTATTAATAAAACATAAAAAAATAGGTAAATGGCTACAACCTGGTGGTCATATTGAGATGAATGAAGATCCAGAAGAAGCAGCAATTAGAGAAGTTTATGAAGAAACAGGATATAATGTAGAATTATTGGGTGAAAGAATTCCTCGTGAAGATGATTATATTCAACCATTAGCTTTGCAAAAAAATATAATAAAAGAGAATCATGTACATATTGACTTTATATATGCTGCTATGGTTGTAAGTGGTAGTAAAACATTAAATGAAGTAGAAACAAATGGCATAGGTTGGTTTACTGCTGATGAAATCAACAATGAAAATTTTGAAACATTTCCAGATGTAAAAAGTTGGGTAAAAAAATTAGAAAAGAAATACTAGGATATAGCTGATATTTAATCTCGATAAATAAATATTATTTTAATAATTTTATTTAATTGACTAGAAAATTAAATATATGATTGGTTATAAAACGTGTGAAAATTAAATTGCACTTAAAAATTGAAACTAGTGAAAACTAGTTTTTTTGTATGCAAATAAATATGTAACATATTATTTAATAGTAATCTATGATATAAATTATAAGTATTTCAAAAGAGTTAAGAAGGAGGGGGTTATTATAAATAAAAATATAAAAGGAATTTTTAATGTAGGAATATATATAAGATTATCACAGGAAGATAAAGAAAAAAAATATGAAGCAGAAAGTGAAAGTATAATAAATCAAAAACAGGTTTTACAGACTTATTGTTCAAATAATAAATTGAATTTAATTAATGAATATATTGATGATGGTTATACAGGAACTAATTATGATCGACCAGGATTTAAAAGAATGATTAAAGATTTAGAAGATAAAAAAATAAATACAGTATTAGTAAAAGATTTATCTAGATTAGGCAGAGATCATATAATGACAGGTTATTATATTGAAAATTATTTTCCACTAAATAATATAAGATTTATTTCTTTGCAAGAATCATTTGATAGTTTTAAAAATCAAGCAAGTAATGATTCTTCAACTTTTATCATAGCCTGTAATGATTATTACAGTAAGCAAAATTCAGTGAAAATCAGAAGCGTTCTAAGAGAAAAGAAAAAAAGGGGGAAGTTTATTGGAAGTTCCCCTAGTTATGGATATTTAAGAGACCCAGAAGATAAAGGTCATTTGATACCAGATCCAGAAACTAAAGAAATTGTGAAAAAAATATTTAATTGGTCATTAAACGGAATGACTAATTGTGAGATTGCCTCAAAATTAAATTCTTCTGGAATTGATTCTCCGTCTACTAGAAAAAATATAAATAAACCTAAAAATAGATGTTCTGGATTATGGACAACAATTTCAATAACTAAAATTTTAAGTAATCAAATTTACTGTGGAGATATGGTACAAAACAAAGATACAAATATTAGCTATAAAATAAAAAAAAGAGTACCTCTAGATGAAAGTATGTGGATAATAGTTAAAGATACACATGAACCACTAGTTGGTAGAGACACTTTTAATCAAATAAAGTTAATGAAAAAAAGATTGATAAAGAAAAATTATACTAATAGAGAAAAAAGATTATTTGAAAATATTCTGTATTGTGCTGAATGTGGCGGAACTCTTACAGTTACTTATAAAAAAAATAAAGATTATTGGAGTGTTAATTGTAATAAGTATTCAAGAAGTCCAAAGTTACGATTATGTACACCACATTTTTTTCCTTATGATAAGTTAGAAAAAATATTATTAAGTAATATTAAAAAAACATTAAAACCATTTTTTGAACAAATAGATGTAGATCAAATCTGTGAAGAACTAAAAAAAGAGTTTTCACAAAGTAATGAGGCAGATAGCATCATTACAGACATAGAAAAAGAAATGACAGAAACTAAGGAAAGATTAGTTGGATTATATGATGACTATAAAGAAAAAATAATTAATTTAGAAACATACTCTAATGTACAAAATAGTTATACTGAAAAATTAAATAATTTAATAAAGAAAAGAGATAGTGCTATTGAAAATAAATTAAACCAAGATAAGGTATTTGATTTATATAAAAAAGTGACAACGCTTACAGATATAAATAATATAAATAGAGATTTGATGTTAATGCTGATAGATAAAATAGAAATAGATGATGATAAAATTATTAAAATATTTTATAAACATAATTTTTGTGCAGTAGATGTAATAAATTACTCGGAAACCACTATATAATTATGTTATAATAGTAAGCTATATAGGAGGTTTATTATGTTAACAAAAGAAGGAATAGAAATATTGGATAATACTAAAACTATTAGAGATTATAAAAATATTATAAACGAGTATAACAAAACAGGGAATATTGACCGAGATGAAACTATTAGTAAATATAGTGATTTTATTGCTAAAAATCCTGATTATTATAGTGTATTGTTTGCTGGAGTTTTAATCGGAGAACAATTAGTTCAAATAGAAAATAGTAGTAATGATATTTTAATAAATAACATAAATAGTCAGTTAAAATATTTGGAACTTAAAACGGCAGGTAAAACGATTGAGGAAATAACTAACTTATTACAAAAATAATAGAGTTGCACATCCTAGCGTGGTGGTGAAGGTGCGGAAGTAATTTACGCATTAAGAAACAACTCAGAGTTATCA
>CAYJJY010000041.1:0-11978 GCA_964370615.1 uncultured Muribaculaceae bacterium | reverse complement strand
TATCATATAAAAAATAAAAACAAGTAATTAAAGTTAAAACAAAATTACTAACAATATTGACAGTAATTTCCAAAGTATTAAAAGGATTAGCTAAAAAACTATTTACAACATAATCAATTACAATATCAATAATTTCACTTATCAATATAAAATCAAATGATAAAACCTTTAAATAATTGTTAAAAATACTTAATAAATATGTTAACTGATTAAAAAGATCAAATAAATTAAACCCAATGAGAAATATTATAAATAACAAAAAAACAATCAAAATAAAAGTTCCTAAAAACTTAGGAACAAACTTAGTAATTTTTTTCAAAACTGGATATAGTAAATAAGCCAAAGTAAAACCAAAAATCACTGGAGAAAAAACATTTAAAAATACAGTAAAAAAACTAATTAATAAATCTTTACTATTGTACAAACAAAATATTACAACAGAAATTAAAGATAATTTAATTAGTTTAATCACCTAATCACTCACTTTCAAGAATAATCGATATTGGACCATCATTAACAATATTAACTTCCATTAAAGCTTGAAAAACACCAGTTTGTATATTAATATTATATTTTTTAAATTCATCATTGAATAAACCATATAATAAACAAGCCTCTTTACTATTTAAAGCTTTTATATAACTTGGCCGATTTCCTTTTTTACAATCAGCGTATAAAGTAAACTGTGAAATACTTAAAATCTCACCATTAACATCAAGCAATGATTTATTCATAATATGATTCTCGTCATCAAATATTCTTAAATTAACAATTTTTTTAACCATTTTTTCAATAATTTTTTCATCATCTAAATTTGTAAAACCAACCAACAAAACTAAACCAAAATTAATTTCCCCTATAATCTTACCATCAACTTTAACTGATGAATGTTTACTTCTTTGAATAACAATTTTCATTTAATTAACCTCTGAACTTCAATTATATCAGTAACCATATTTAAATCATGAATATATTTTGTAAGCGTTTCTTTATCAGGAGTTGAAACAGTTAATTCATAATTAAAATTAGCTAAAGTTTTTATATTTTCAATTGAAATTGTTGAATTACTAGCCTTCGCAACAATATCAAGTAAAACATTTTCTACTGCCCTAATTATGATACTAGTGATATATTTCTTATTCATATTCAAATTCCACTCAACTTCAATAAAACGATCTTGTAATTCAAGTACATTTGGACAACTAGTTCTATGAACAGTAATTCCAGAGGATTTTGAAATATAACCAACAATGCGATCACCTTTAATTGGTTGACAACAATGAGCAATATTAACCTTAATATCATCAATACCCTTAACTATAATATCATTTTTCAAATTAGGCTCAATAACCTTTTTTTCTTGAGCTCGTTTTAAAATCAATTCCTCTTTACTAACTTCTTCTTTATAAAAAACTTGGCCAATTTTAGTTTTATTACTACCTAAATTTATATAAAGTTCATTTAAATCACTAATTTTTAAATGATTTAAAATCTTATTAATATTTTCATCATCAAAAAAATCATTATGTGTAATTTTTTGTTTACGCAATTCTTTTAATAATAATGCTTCACCTTTTTTAACATAATCTTCCTTAGAAATTTTACTAAAATAAGATTTAATTTTATTCTTAGCCTGAGCCGTCTTAACTATATTTAACCATTCCATCTTCGGATTAGAACTTTTATTAGTATTTATTTTTATAATATCATTATTTTGAAGTTCATAATTCAAAGGAACAATATTATTATTTACCAAAGCACCTACCATAGTATCGCCAACCTTACTATGAACACGATACGCAAAATCTATAGGAGTAGCTCCAATTGGAAGCTCAATAACATCACCTTGAGGAGTAAATACGTAAATAGAATCATTTAAAGCATCTTCCTTAACCGAGTTAACAAATTCCTCTTCAGACCCTTCATTTTTCAAATCATTAATAACTTGTAAAAATTGTAATTTACTAGCTATATCATTTTGCATGCCTTTTTTTCCTTCTTTGTAAGACCAATGTGAAGCAATACCATTTTCAGCAATTTTATCCATTTGATAAGTTCTAATTTGAATTTCAAAAATTAAAGATTCAACTCCAAATACAGTAGTATGTAATGATTGATACATGTTAGTTTTAGGAATAGCTACATAATCTTTAAATCTCTTAGGAATCGGTTTAAAAACAGAATGAATAGCTCCTAAAGCTTGATAACACTGATCCTCAGTATCAACAAAAACCCTTAAAGCTAACAAGTCATAAATATCATTAAAAGAACGACCCTTATCTAACTTTTTAAATATACTATAAATACTCTTACTACGTCCTTTAATCTCATGTTTAATATTCATTGAGTTTAAAATATTTGAAACAGTATTAATCATCTCAGTAACATAATTATCACGTTCTGACTTTGTATTATTTAACTTTTCAACAATTTGATAATAAACATCAGGTTTTAAATATCTCAAAGATAAATCTTCTAATTCACTTTTAATCAAACTAATCCCTAATCTATGAGCAATTGGCGTAAATATATCCAAAGTTTCCTTAGCATTTTTTTTCTGATTTTTTTCAGGTAATGCCCATATAGTTCTCATATTATGAAGTCTATCAGCTAATTTTAAAATAATTGCCCGAACATCCTTAGTCATACCCACTAAAATTTTTCTTTGATTAGCGATAACAGCGTCACTCTCGCCACTTAAATTTAACTTGTTAATTTTAGTTAAACTATCAACAAGTTCAGCTACTTCTTCATTAAATAACTCTTCTATCTCTTCCTTAGTAACTTCACAATCCTCAATTGTATCATGAAGTAAAGCTGCACAAATACTATTACAATCAGCCTTAATACCAGATAAAATATAAGCCACATTTAAAGGATGAACAATATATTCCTCACCACTCATTCGACGCTGTCCGAAATGTTTATTCGAAGCAAAAACAAAAGCCTTATCAACTGCAGTTTTTTCCTCATCAGTTAAATAATCTAATTTATCTAAAAGATCACTAAAATTTAAAATTTGTTTTTTATCTCGCATAAACTCACATACTTTCTTTTTTTCTAAAATCATCTACCTTATAACAATCAACATTTAAAATATCACTTACAATTTCATACATTAATAAATTTTCAGCACTTTCCCACTTTGATTTTTTCAAATAATTCCAAATAACAATTGGCTTAATATCAAAACCAATTCGCTTAAATTCTTTATATCTAGCTATTAAAGCCGGTCGTAAATGTTCAAATAACTGTTGTTCACTAGTAAAATTATTCATAATAGCCTCCTATTTTAAAGATCCGATACATATATTATATAAGAAATAAAATCAATTTAAAAGGAGAATCATGAAAAAAAATAAATTTATCAAATCGACAATTATATTAATAATTGGAGGATTCATTACAAAAATACTTGGAATGGTTATAAAAATCATAATCACTAGAAACATGACCACTGAAGGAATGGGTTTATATAGTTTAATAAATCCCACATTTATTTTACTAATATCAATAGCAACCCTAGGTCTGCCAACTGCCATATCCAAGATAATAAGTACCAATAAACACAATAATAAAAACATATTATTTAATTCAGTTGTCATTATCTTAATTATTAACATTTTACTATTTCTAACAATTTTATTTTCAGCACACTTCATTTCTAACCATTTATTGAATGAACCACGAACATTTTATCCAATCTTATCAATTGCCTTTGTACTACCATTTATTAGTATATCTAGTATTTTAAGAGGTTATTTTTTTGGCAAAGAAAAATTTTTTCCACATTCACTATCAAACATATTAGAAGATATAACAAAATTAATTTCAATTATACTATTCTTACCATTTTATCTAGCAAAAGGTTTAGAATATGCCGTTTCATTTTTAATATTAACAAATATTATTAGTGAGGTAACAACTATTATAACATTATTATTCTTTGTTCCTAAAAAAACAATCATAAAAAAAGAAGATTTCAGATGCGATAAAAGCAACATAAAATCTCTTTTAAACATTAGTATTCCAACTACTGGAAGTAGATTAATTTCAGCTGTAGGTATGTTTATAGAGCCGATTATTGTCACAACAATTCTGTTAAATATCGGATATCAAAATGACTTCATCTTAAATGAATACGGAATCTTAAATGGTTATGTCATTCCCTTAATATTATTACCATCATTCTTTACATTCGCAATATCACAAGCTTTACTTCCAGTTGTCAGTAACGGATTTGCTAATAAAAAGAAAAAATACCTTATATCTAAGATAAAACAAGCTATAACCATCTCCCTATGCATAGGTATTCCAGCCACCCTAATCTTTACATTTATTCCTGAAATTCCTTTACAGTTAATATTCAATACAGATAAAGGATTAAACTACATAAAAATATTAGCTCCAATCTTTTTAATCTTCTATATTCAAGCACCACTCACAAGTTGCATGTTAGCCATGAATCTAGCTAAAGATGCCATGATAGGAACCTTTGTAGGTATTATATTAAAAATATTAATACTTTTGATTACACTACCATTAAAAATAGGATTATGGCCTTTAGTTATTTCTAGTACAATCAACGTCATATATGTAACCCTTCATCACATTCATTCTGTCATAAAAAAAATCAAGACGTTGTCTTAATTTCTCTTCAAAAGATTAAGCAGGAGTACACACATCAACAATACTTATCTCATAACTATCATTAATTATTTTAATCTCCATAGTCTTATTTTTTAAATCATCTTCTAATGAGTTGTAGAAATTTGAAGAAATTCCACCATCAGAATATATTTCAAAAACTGTAATACAATAAACTGCCCCATCTACAATAGGATAAGTTACTCCACCAATCAATAATTCAGTAACATTTATTAAAGTTTGTTCTTGTTCTGTATAACTAGGACCAAAATCTTCAATTACCTCATCACAAGTAGCCACAACATCATAATTATATTCATAATCAATAACATCTACTTTAACACTCAAATTCTGATTCTCTTCAGATAAACTATCAATAAATTCACTTTTTAAAAATCCTTCTGAAGCCATTTCATTCATAGTCACACAGTAAACATTTCCATTAATTTTCGGAAAATCATTAATATTAGTATCAACAAAAGATTTTGTTTGAGTCAATATAATTTCTTTATTCGCATCATCTAACTCATTTTCAGCATTCATAATCATTGTAATAACTGGTGGGAATGCTACTAACGCTATTAAAGCAATTAATAATATAACCGCAATCAACTCAACTAATGTAAATCCTTTTTTCATATTATCACCTATCTTAATTTTATCAAACATATAAAAAAAAAACAACTAATTAAGCTGCTTTTACTTCTTTTCCTTTATAAGTATTACATTTCGCACATACTCTATGAGGTCTAGTAGGTTCACCACATTTAGGACAATTTACTGTTGAATTTTCAGTAATTTTGTAATGTGTTCTTCTTTTTCTTCCACGAGTTTTACTAACTTTTCTAAATGGTACTGCCATTTATGACACCCCTTTCTATAATAAATTTTTCAATTTTTCCAATTCAGGATTGATAGATTTTTCCTTTTCATCAATTAATTTCCAACCATTACCAGATGTTTTCACATCAGATAAATCATCAGAAACTACACGAAGTGGAATTTCCATTAATATATTTTCCCATATTATTGGAAAAATATCAAGTATATTTTGACTATTTTTTAAATTTTCTTCAATATGTTCATTTAATTCAATTTCAAAAGGATATTCAACTGGCTTTAAACTAACTGCACAAGGTAAAATCATAACACCTTTAACTAGTACACTTAAATTAAAATTGTAATCGATAGTACCTTCAATTAAAACATCATCTAATTTTAATATTCCAGTATTATCTAATTCCTTAAATGAATGTACAAAATCAAATGAAATACTATTTTTCAAATTCACATTCAATTGTTTAATATCAATATTCATTATTTTGCCTCCTCAGAAGCTCTAATTTCTCTTATTACTATAACTTTTATAGTACCAGGATATTGTAATTTTTCTTCTATTTGATTTTTAATATCACGAGCTATTTTATAACTATTTTTATCATCAACCATTTCCGGTTTAACAATAACTCTTAATTCTCTACCAGCTTGCATTGCATAAGATTTTTCAACCCCTTCAATTTCATTACCGATAGCTTCTAATTCGTGTAAACGTTTAATATAGTTTTCTAAAGAATCATTTCTAGCTCCTGGACGAGATGCTGATAAAGCATCAGCAATAGCAACTAAAACAGAAATTACTGAATTAGCCTCCTTATCACCATGATGTGATTCAATAGCATTAATAACGACATCATGTTCATTATATTTTAAAGCTAATGAAGCACCAAGTTCAACATGTGAACCCTCAACTTCATGATCAATAGCTTTTCCAATATCATGTAATAAACCAGCTCGTTTAGCTAAAGCAACATTCTCTCCAATTTCAGAAGCCATAATACCAGCTAAGTGAGCAACTTCCATTGAATGCTGTAAAGCATTTTGGCCATAAGAAGTTCTAAAGTGTAATTTACCTAAAATAGTTTGTAATTCAGAATCAATTTTAGTAATACCTAAATCAAATAAAGCTTCACTACCATATTCAATTACTTTAGCATTTACTTCCTCTGATACTTTATCATAAACTTCTTCAATTCGACCCGGATGGATACGACCATCTTTTAATAAAATTTCAATTGTTTGTTTTGCAATCTCACGACGATAAGGATCAAAACTAGATAATACAATAGCCTCAGGCGTGTCATCAATAATTAAATCAACTCCCGTAACAGCTTCAATAGCCCTAATATTACGCCCTTCACGACCAATAATACGACCTTTCATATCATCATTAGGTAAATTAACAACAGTTACCGTTTGATCATTCGCAACATCAGCTGCGTATTTTTGCATTGAAGAAATTAATAATGATTTAGCTTTTTTATCAACTTCTAATTTAGCTTCAGTTTCACGCTCTTTTATATAACCAGAAATTTCTAAATTCATCATTTCTTCTACTTTTTTCATAACTAATTTTCTTGCTTCGTCTTTAGAATAACCAGAAATTTTTTCCAATAATTCAAGTTGTTGTTTTTTAATCTCATCCACTTTATCTTGTTCAACAAGTAGATCTTTTTGCTTATTAACTAAATTATTTTCTCTTTCTTCAAGCAATTGTTCTCTATTCTGCACCATAACATCACGCTTATCCATATTAGATTCACGTAATATCAAACGTTCTTCAGAATCTTTCAGTTCTAATTTACGTTCTTTTATTTCTTTATCTGTTTCAACTTTTAATGTATGTGCTTGATCTTTAGCTTCTAATAAATAATCTCTTTTTATTTTATCAGCTTCTTTTTTTGCTTTTTCAAGAATAATTTCTGCTTTTTTACTACTAGCAGAAACCTTAATATAGTTTAAAATAACCATTACAATTATTCCAACAAAAAGTCCTATTAAGACAAATAAAATGGGAAATAAAATTTCATTCATACTATTCCTCATTTCATATTTTCGAGTTTAAAACTCTATTCTTATTGTAAAACTTATAACAAAATAAGTCAAGTAAATTACCCATATAAAAAAAACTTTAAAAAGTTCTCATATCATATTTTTTAAAATTTTAAAACATCACAAAATTTATATAAATTTAAATAAAAAAAGCTATTGACGAGCTTTTTTAATTAATTTGTATATAATATCAAAAATTAAACCATAAATTATAAAAGAAATTAAAGTTCCAATATACCAAAAAATTGAAAAGTTCATTTCACTACCCATAATTGGAATTTTTAAACCAGAGTTCATAAAATCAATTGAAATCAATCTAACTAAAGGACTTGAACCAATCAATAAATTACTATCCTTATCAAGACCTAAAATATGTAATACAATTAAAATTAATGCTACTAAAACAAACCAAAATGTAAATGTTCCTAAAATCTTTTTCATATAAACCTCCTATTTACTACTTACATTATAGCATTATTTTTTAAATATTTATAGATAGTTTTTTATTTTTTAAATTTCCATCTGTTTTTTTTGACAAATACCAAAAAAAATTGTATAATTATATAGTTGCAAATCAGAAAGAAAAGAAAGGAGAAAACAATGAATAAAACTAAAGTATTTGCTTTAGGAGGACTTGGTGAAGTTGGTAAAAACATGTATTGTGTTATGAAAAACGATGAACTTATCATAATTGATGCCGGTGTAATCTTCCCTCAAAATCTAATGGGTGTTGATTACGTAATTCAAGATTATACATTCTTAAAACAAAACGAACGTAAAATCAAAGCATTATTTATAACACATGGACATGAAGATCACATTGGAGGAATTCCATTTTTATTACAACATGTAAATGTCCCAACTATATATGCACCAAATCAAGCTGTAGGCTTAATAAAAAGAAAACTAGAGGAAAGAGGTATAGATTTTAAAAATTTATACACTTTCAATGAAAAAAATATAATTAAATTTAAAAATATAAAAGTAGAATTTTTTATGACAACTCATTCTATACCTGATAGTCATGGAATGGTAGTTACAACAGAAGACGGAACAATTGTTACAACAGGAGATTTCAAATTTGATTTAACTCCAATCGGACCAATGGCAAACATTCATAAAATGGCAGAATTTGGTAACCGTGGTGTAACTTTATTACTAAGCGATAGTACTAACGCTTTAAATGAAGGATTCTCAACATCAGAATCAAAAGTTGATGAAGCACTATCAGAAATATTTAAACGTCATGATGGAAGATTAATAATAGCTACATTCGCATCAAATATATATCGTTTAAAACATATTGTTGATACATGTAAAAGAAATAACCGAAAAATAGCTATCTTTGGTCGAAGTATGAATAATAACATTGAAATATCTATTGACGGTGGATACATAAAAAATAAAAACATCTTTATTACACCTGAAGAAGCAAATCGCTTACCAGGTAATCAAGTGTGTTTATTATGTACAGGATCTCAAGGAGAACCACTAGCTGCATTATCGCGAATAGCAAATGGTTCACATCGTAATATAAAATTACAACCAAATGACACGGTAGTATTCTCATCATCACCAATACCTGGTAATGCTGTTAGTATATCACGTACCATAAATAAATTATATTTAAAAGGTGTTAAAGTTTACACCAATACAGCTTTAAGTGATGTCCATACATCAGGACATGCTTCTAAAGAAGAATTAAAATTAATGATAAGATTAATGAAACCAAAATATTTTATGCCAGTTCATGGCGAACATAGAATGTTAAAAGCACATGCCGATTTAGGAATAATGTGTGATATACCAAAAGAAAATTGCTTCACATTAGAAAATGGAAACGTTTTAGAAATCGAAAAAGGTATTATTACTCGTGGTGAGAACGTTCAATCAGGCGATGTTTATGTTGATGGAAATAGAATCGGTGAAATTGATAACGTAGTTATGAAAGAACGTAAAATAATGAGTCAAGATGGTATCGTTATTACAAATATAATTTTAAATAAAGGAAAATTATTAACTCAACCTATGATAACAGCTCGTGGATTTGTTACCATAAATGAAAATATTGGATTATTAAAACAACTAGAAAGATTATGCGAAAAAACAATTTCAAATAAAAAAAATTGCAACTACAATGAAATTAAATCCGCAATAATAGCATCATTATCTTCATTTATAAATGAGAAAACAGGAAGAAATCCAACGATTTTACCTATTATTATGGAAGTAGAGAAAGAAAAAGTAATCAACTGATTACTTTTTTTATATACTTAATTGAGGTGTATAAATGAAATTATTATTAATATACGGTGGAAACTCTAATGAACACGACATATCAATAAAATCTGCCGAAACAATTTTAAAAAATTATCCCTGTGATTCAATCTACATATCAAAAGAAAATATCTGGTACCATAATGATAAAAAAATAATCAACATCATCAAATTTTTAAAAAAATACGATATAATACTACCAATGATTCATGGTCAAGATGGTGAAGACGGTAATCTTCAAGGTTTTTTAAATTTGTTTAAAATACCATACATAGGAACAAAATTAGAAAGTTTTATCTGTATGGATAAATATTTAACCAAACAACTACTAGCTCAAAATAATATAAATCAAGTTCCATATCAACTAAGTAATGAACCACTTAAAATAAAATATCCCATCATTATAAAACCAGCCAATGGTGGCTCGTCAATTGGAATTAATAAAGCTAATAATGATATTGAATATGAAATGTATTTAAAAGAAGCTTTAAAATATGATGACAAAGTAATCATAGAAAAATTTATAAAAGCAAGAGAATTAGAATGTGCAGTAATTAAAAATAAAACTTACATAATGAACATAGGTGAAATAATCCCTAATCAAGATTTTTACAATTATGATTCAAAATATAATAATCCCTCAAAAACAATTGTAAATCCTACTCTTCCAAAACATTTAGAAAAAGAAATTTATGAAACATCAAAAAAAATATTTGAAATACTAAATTTAAAAGATTTCGCAAGAATCGATTATTTCTATGATGGAAAAAAATTATACTTAAATGAAATAAATACTATCCCCGGATTTACAGAAATAAGTATGTTTCCAAAATTAATAATGGATAAAGGATACAGTTATGAACAATTAATTAAATTACTAATAAAAAAAAGTAGTTAAACTACTTTTGACAGTTAGGACAATAATAAGTACCACGACCATTAATCATTTCTTTAACAATCTCACCATGACAATTATGGCAAACTTTCTTAGTATGAACAAAAAGCTCATTTTGAAAAAGTCCATGAATACCATTACCAGAAGAAAAAGATTTAATAGTAGTACCACCCAACTTAATAGCTCTTTCTAAAATAAACTTAGTATTATTAATAATATTATTATAATCTAAATCACTTAATTCACTAACCTTTTTGTAAGGATTTATTCCACTTAAAAATAAAATTTCATTGTCATAAATATTACCAATACCAACAATAATTGACTGATCAAGCAATATTGTTTTAATTGGTAATTTTTTATTTTTAAATTTTCCTTTTAAATAATCAATCGTTAATTTTTCATCCCAAGGCTCTAAACCTAAATCAACTAACGGCTTTTTTAAATAAGCATCTTCCTTATTAAGCAAATACATTCTTCCAAATTTTCTTGTATCATGATATCTCAAATTAGTCCCATCACTAAAATTAAAAACTATATGTTCGTGTTTCAAAACTTCTTCATTTGTTTTAACGAAAAACTTTCCTTCCATTCTTAAATGCGATAACAAATAAAAATCATCTAATTCAAAAATTAACCATTTCCCACGACGTTTGATATCATTAATTGTTTGATTTTTGATATTTTCTAAAAAGTATTCACCACTAACACCTTCAATTAATTTTTCATACAAAAGTGTTGCATCAATAATTTTTTTATTTAAAACAACTCTTTTTAAAGTTTCTTTCACCGTTTCTACTTCTGGTAACTCAGGCATAATTCCTCCTTTTAAAAAAGAAATTTATTTAATTTCTTTTAATCCACCCATATAAGGTTGTAAAGCAACTGGTATTTTAATACTTCCATCTTCTTGATAATTATTTTCAATAAAAGCAATTAACCCACGAGGTGTAGCTAATACTGTATTATTTAAAGTACTTACATATTTATTACCATTACTAGATTTACTTCTAATATTTAATCTTCTAGCTTGTGCATCACCCAAAGTAGAACAAGAACCTACTTCAAAATATTTTTGTTGTCTAGGACTCCAAGCTTCAACATCAACTGATTTAACTTTTAAATCAGCTAAATCACCAGAACAACATTCTAAAGTTCTCACAGGAATATCTAAACTTCTAAAAAATTCAACTGTATAAGTCCACATTTTCTCATACCAATCCATAGCTTCACTCTCATCACATAAAACAACCATTTCTTGTTTTTCAAA
>CAYJJY010000040.1:0-12005 GCA_964370615.1 uncultured Muribaculaceae bacterium | reverse complement strand
TCCTCACCAAAATAAGGTTTGTATCTTTTAATTTTAGAAACTAATTTAGAAGCTTCATAATTTAATTTTCCCATCTTCCATGTTTCTGGATTATGACAATATAAACATCTTAATTTACATCCATTTAAAAATACAACACATCTTATTCCAGGACCATCTACTAATCCTAAACTTTCAATTGTACTTACACTACCCATCATATTGTTTCGTGGAAAGTTCTAGAAATTACTTCTTCTTGTTGTTTTTTAGTTAAACGATTAAATCTAACCGCATACCCTGAAACTCTTATAGTAAGTAAAGGATATTTTAAAGGATCATTCATAGCTTCAATTAGTACTTCTCTATTTAATACATTAACATTTAAATGATGAGCATTTTGAATAAAATAACCATCTAAAATACCAACTAAATTATCTATTTGATCTTCTTTATCTTTACCTAAAGCATTAGGAATTATAGAGAATGTGTTAGAAATACCATCTTGGCAACAAGATTCATATTTTAATTTAGCTACTGAATTTAAACTAGCTAAAGCTCCATCTTCATCACGCCCATGCATTGGATTAGCACCTGGCGCAAACGGCATTCCTTTTTTACGACCATCAGGAGTTGAACCAGTTTTTTCTCCATAAACAACATTAGAAGTAATAGTTAATACTGATAATGTATGTTTAGCCCCTCTATGTAATTCATGTTTAGTAATTTCATCATAAAATTTTTGTAATAATTCAGAAGCAATTGAGTCAACTCTATCATCATCATTACCAAATTTAGGAAATTCACCTTCAACATTAAAATCAACCATTAAACCATTTTCATAAACCGGTTTAACTTTAGCATACTTAATAGCTGATAACGAATCAGCAACCACTGATAAACCAGCAACACCAAACGCCATTAAACGTTCAACATGAGTATCATGTAAAGCCATTTGACCAGCTTCATAAGCATATTTATCATGCATAAAATGAATAATATTCATAGTATCAACATAAATTTTAGCCACTACTTCTAACATTTTATAATAAGAAGTTTTAACCTTATCATAATCAAGAACTTCATCAGTCATAGCCTCAAAACCTTCAACAGCTTTAATATTTAAAACCTCATCAATACCACCATTCATTGAATATAATAAAGATTTAGCTAAATTACAACGAGCTCCAAAATACTGCATTTGTTTTCCTAATTTCATAGCTGAAACACAACAAGCAATTGCATAATCATCCTCATATAAAGGACTCATAATATCATCATTCTCATATTGAATTGAATCAGTTTCAATAGATAATTTCGCACAATACTTTTTAAAGTTTTCAGGTAAACCTTTACTCCATAAAACAGTCATATTAGGTTCAGGTGCTGGTCCTAAATTAGTTAAACTATTTAAAATACGATAAGAAGTTTTTGTAACTAAACTTTTATTTTTAGTCATACCACCAATTGAAGCCGTAACCCAAGTTGGATCTCCTGAGAATAAAGCATCATATTCTTTAGTTCTTAAATGACGAACTAAACGCAATTTAATAACAAATTGATCTAATAACTCACAAGCTTCCTCTTCAGTAATAACACCAGCTTCTAAATCTCTTTCAATATAAATATCAAAGAAAGAATCAACACGACCTAAACTCATAGCCGCTCCATTATTTTCTTTAACAGCTGCTAAATAACCAAAGTAAGTAAATTGAATAGCTTCTTTTGCATTAGCAGCTGGTTTAGATAAATCAAAACCATAACCCAAAGCCATTTCTTTAATAGCATTTAAAGCATTAATTTGTTCAGTAACCTCTTCACATAATAAAATGTTTTCACCATTTAAATTTTTACTTAAATTCTCTTTATCTATTTTCTTTTGTTCAATTAAATAATCAACACCATATAAAGCTAAACGACGATAATCACCAATAATACGACCACGTCCATAAGCATCAGGTAAACCTGTTAAAATACCAACTTTACGCATTAAACGCATTTCATTAGTATAAACATCAAATACCCCTTGATTATGAGTTTTACGATATTTAAATTGTTCTGAAATACTTTCATTTAAATCATAACCATATTCTTTTAAAGAATTAGTTACCATATTCATTCCACCAAACGGATTAACAATTCTTTTTAAAATACTATCAGTTTGTAAACCAACAATAACCTCGTTATCTTTATCGATAAAACCAGGTTTAAAATTATTAATACCAGCAGCAACTGTTGTATCAATATCTAAAACACCTTTTTTTAATTCTTCTTTTAAAGCATCTTCACATTTAGCCCAAACTTTTTTTGTTTTTAAAGTTGGTTCAACTAAAAAGGAATCATCTCCTGTATATTCTTTGTAATTAGATAAAATAAAATCCGAAACATTAATTTCATTATTCCATTTACCTTCCACAAATCCATTCCACTCTTTCATAAACAAACCTCCAAATTCACATTAATATTATAGCACAAAACAACATTAATAAACGTTGTAATTGCAACATTTTTTTATTTTTTCACAAAAAGGAAAAGAACATCGCTGTTCTTAAAATCCTCTATTTCTTAAAAATGCTGGAACTTCATCATCTTCTTCATCAACAGTCTCAACTGGACGAGCAAAATTGTGTAAGTTCTCTTTTTTCTCTTCTTCAAAACCAGTAGCAATTACAGTAACAATTAACTCATCATTTAAGTTTTCATTAATAACTGCTCCGAAAATTGTATTAATATCTGTATTAGCACTCGCTCTAATAACTTCAGCTGCTTCTTCAACTTCATATAAAGTTAAATTAGAACCACCCGTAACGTTAATAATAGCATCAGTCGCACCAACGATACTCGTTTCTAATAAAGGACTTGATACAGCTTGTAAAGCAGCTTCTTTAGCTCTACCTTCACCAACACCCATACCAATACCAATTAAAGCATTACCTCGTTTTTCCATAACTGTTTTAACATCTGCAAAGTCCAAGTTAATTAACCCAGCAACAGCAATTAAATCACTTATAGATTGAACACCACGTCTTAAAACATTATCTACTTCTCTAAAAGAATCAACAATTGAAGTTGACTTATCAATAATCTCTCTTAACTTATCATTAGGAATTACAATTAAAGTATCAACATGTTTTTTTAATTCCTCTAAACCAGCATGAGCTTGTTTCATACGAGTCTTACCTTCAAAACTAAAAGGCTTTGTAACAATACCAACAGTTAAAGCTCCCATTTCTTGAGCAATTGAAGCAACTACCGGTGCTGCACCAGTACCTGTTCCTCCACCCATACCACAAGTAACAAAAACCATGTCAGCACCTTTTAAAGCATCCATAATTTCTTGTTTTGATTCTAAAGCAGCTTCTTTACCTACTTGAGGATTAGCCCCTGCTCCCAAACCATTTGTTAATTCAGTTCCAATCTGTATTTTAATCGGAGCTTTCGAATTATTTAATACTTGTAAATCAGTATTAGCAACGATGAAATCAACACCCTTAACTCCTGATTCAATCATTCTATTTACAGCGTTATTACCGCCACCACCTACACCAATAACTTTTATATTAGCAAGTTGATCCATTTCTAATCCAAACATTTTAATCCTCCCTTATTCGCCAAAAAAATAATCAAATACTTTTCCTAAAAGTGAATCATTATTCTCTTTTTTAGTACTAGTTTCCGAAATCTCTTCTTCAGAAATCATTGTATATTCTTTATTTTTTAATTTATTAACGAAATAAACAATATTACCAAAAGCTGATACATACTTATTATTTCTAATGCCTATTAGATTAACATTTCCTATTATAGCACAGTTTCCTAATTTTTCTCTACATATTTCTTCAAAATTCATCATATTTGACATTCCACCTGTCACAAAAATTTTAACCGGTTTATGATTTGTCATCTGATTTAATTCATTTAATGATAAAGTTAAAATCTCTAAAATTCTGGAAGAAGCAACTTCTGATATCTCACTTTGGCTAATCTTAATTGTTTCTTGCTGTTTGTTTAAAACTTCTCTAATATCATTACCACTCATACTATGACCAGCATAAGCAAATTTTTCTTTTAACTCACTAGCTAACTTAGTATCAATACGATACATATAAGCAATATCACTATCAACATGACTACTACCCTTAGCTATTATATTATGTTTAACAACAATACCTTTATTGTATAATGAAACTTCTGTTTTTTCATAACCAATATTTATAACTGCTGTAATATTATTTTCAACGACTTCATCTTTGAAGACATTTATATCTCCAATACATCCGAACGAAATATCTATAACATCAATGTTAATCATATTAAGTAAATTAACCACTGAATATATATTTTTTTTATGAGTTGTTGCCATTAAAGCTCTAATTGCTAATGTATTACCAGATAAACCAATTGGTTCACTAACAATATTACCATCAACTTTATAATCAATTGGAATCACAGTTACAATTTCTCTGTTGATATCATTTTGATTTAAAGCAGCACTTTTAATAACACGGTTAATATCATTTATAGTTATATCATTAACTTCAACATGTCCTGTAATTAATGTAAACTCTGATAAATAACTAGGTATAGTAGCAATAACTTTTTTAAGTTTAAAACCTACCATATCCTCAATGTTACTAACTGCTTTTACTAAACTTTTTTTAGCTTCCTCACTGTCAATTATTAAACCCTTTTTTATTCCTTCTGATTTTGTTGAAGTAGCTGCTAATAAATTATACTTACCGCGATAAAGTTCACAGACAACAATTTTAATTGAATCTGTCCCAAAATCAACACTAGTATAAATCTTTCGCATTTCATCACCTACTTTTATTTTTATTATACCTTATTTTTTTGTTTTTTTAAACATTTTTATTCTAATATCTCAAAATTATTTCCATAATCCAAATATAAAATTCCTTTTTCTTGTGGTAAATTAGTCATAATTGAAACATACCTATTAAGTTTATCAAATGTTGATATGTTCACATAAACATAATTGCCATCAGTCATAGAAAGTAAAAATAATTCATCATCAACCTCATTAGGCTTGTACTCAATTTCAGAAATTCGTGACAAGATACCATCATCCAAATTATCTAAACAACTAATCAAATCATTATATTTTTCATCAATAACATAATTTAAAACAGTTGGAACTACAAACTTTTCTTCAACAACTTGTCCATCACTTAAAACAGTAACATCATCATACTTATAATAAAATAGAGGTTTATTTTCTACAATTTCAATCACTACTTCTGTAAAGTTATCTTTAGAAACAAATGCTTCTTTAATATAAATATTTTGCTCCAAACGCTTTTTTAAAGTAGTACTAAAATTAGAAAAAGTTTTCGGATAATCCTTAATTAAAGCAATTTCAATAACTTCTTCTTCAGAAAGTATCTCCTCACCACCAATATAAATATTAGTTATTTTTAAATTTAAAAAATTATAAATACCAACACCAAAACAAAAAATAACCAAAAGAAAAAGAAAAATACGTTTAAATTTAATTTTTACTACTTTCTTTTTCTTCATAACATCACCTAATCTATTATTTCTTGTTCAAATTCTAAATCAATATCATACTTTTCTTTTACTTTAGATTTAATTACATCAATTAAATCCTTAACATCTTTTCCAGTAGCTTTGTGAAAGTTGATTATAAAATTAGCATGTTTTTCACTAACCTTAGCACCACCAATACTTTTACCTTTCATTCCACAACCTTCAATTAATTTCCAAGCTGCTTCACCTTCAGGATTTCTAAAAACACTACCTGCTGAAGGAAAATTAAGTGGTTGCGATTCAACTCTTCTTTTTTTACGATCAGCAATTAAATCCATAATAGCTTCTTTTTTCCCATGTTTTAAATAAAGAACAACTTCTAAACAAATATAATCTTTATTTTTTTGTAAAAAACTAGTTCTATAATGAAAATCCATTTCTTTATTACTTAAAGTTTTCACTTCTAAATCTGGTGTTAAAACCTTAACTTTATTAACAACATATCCCATATCAGAACCATAACAACCAGCATTCATAAAAACAGAACCACCAACAGTACCCGGAATCCCATTCGCAAATTCAAAGCCAGTTAATTCTTTTAAAGCCACCTTATGCGCTAATCCCATTAAATTAACACCAGCCCCAACAGTTACTAAATTATTATTAAATTCAACCTTATCAAACTTTATTAAGTTAATTAAAACCCCATCGTAATCATGCATAAATATAACATTAGAACCACACCCTAAAATTTTATATTTAATTTTATTTTCTTTCAAATATTTAATTAATTTAATTAAACATTCAACATTTTCTGGAAAAACAACTGCTTTAGCTATCCCATCAATTTTAAAAGTATTATACCTACTTAAATGAGCGTCAGCTATTATTTTACCAATTTTTAATTTTTTTAATTGTTCTATCATTTTTTACTTCCTTTAACCAAATTTTCAAGTTCCTGATAGATAAGTTCTGCACTATTATTAATCTGCATATTTTTTAAATTAACTTTTATTTCATCTAATTTATTAACATCATTAATTAATGTATCGACATATCTAACTAATATATCCCCTTTTAAATCTTTTTCCTCTACCATATAAGCCGCATTTTTATCAACTAAATCTAAAGCATTTTTATATTGATGATTATTAGCTACATACGGGCTAGGTATAATAATACTAGGTATTTCTAAAGCAATAATTTCGCTTAAAGTAGAAGCTCCAGCTCTAGTTACCATAATATCAGTTTTTTTCATAATTCCTGTTAATCCATCCACAAAAGGTACAACCTTTACATTATCAGGAAAATTCAAATTACTAATTCGATCATAATCATTTTTTCCAGTTACAAACAAAACTTCATAATCCTTATTATTAAAAAGAATCATAGTATTTATTAAAAAATCATTAACCTTAGAAGCACCTAATGAACCCATCACAAATAAAACTAACGGTTTATTTTCTTTTAAATTAAATTCTTTTTTACTTTTAGCTTTTACTTTCAAAGCATTTTCCCCACAAGGATTACCAGTTAAAACAACTTTATCTTCTTCAAAATGTGATTTACTATTCAAAAAAGAAATTCCTATTTTATCAACTTTTTTACTTAAAAAAATATTTGATTTACCCGGTAAAATATTTTGTTCATGCAAAAATGTCTTAACACCTAATTTTTTAGCTGCTAAAATTACAGGAACAGTAACATATCCACCAACACCAATCACAACATCAGGATTGAAATTTTTAATTATTCTTTCACATTTTTTCTTTGCATCAAATAAACATTTTAAAGTTTTAAAATTTTTAAATAAATTTTTTTTAAAAAATCCATATATCTCAACTTCTTCATAAGGAATCTTTTGTTTTGGAACAATTTCTTTTTCCATTCTATTATGTGTTCCAATATATATAAATTCACTATTAGGTTCTTTTTCTTTGATTTTATTTATAATAGCTAAAGCTGGATATATATGACCACCGGTACCACCAGCACTTATTATAACTTTCATTTTATCACCTTCTATAATTATACACTATTATTATATGTTTTTACAACTTTTATTAGTATTTTAACACTAACAATATATAACATTTTTTGACAAAAATAAAAAAAATATGCAAAACATATTTTTTAAGGAGCTAAAACAGCTCTAGTTGTAGTCCATTTATTAGAATTATAAGAAGTAACATCAACAGCATATATTCCTGCATAACTATTCCAATCACCACCACTACCGCGGATTATCCAGTTACTATCTAAAAAAGGGACAACTTGTAAATCGTTATTCCAATCACTATTAAAGTAGTAATAATCCCTTCTGTTTGGTGCCTCTGTAAAAGGTAACGGCATACTTCCTGAACTAACTTCTCCAATTGCATCGCCTTTTAACGACACCGAAAAATCATTACTAACATCACTATATGCATAGACATCATAATATTTGTTATCTATACTCCCAAAATTACTTAAATTTACAATTCCGTTCTCATCTTCCATTACAGCCATCACAGCTTCCCAACGACCACTAGCCATGTCATAAATACCGCTAATATTGTTCGTAGTAGAAGCCATAACCCCACTAGATGTATTCCATCTCTCACTATCAGAACAAGTTCCAAAAATATACTGTTCACTTGCTCCACAACCAGTAATTATATTAATATCCGCACCGCTTATATAGTGATTATTCCCTACTTTAGAACTGCACGTACCATCTTCATTACAAACACCATATTTAGACTGTGAAAAGTAAGTTACTAAGCCCCACTCTGTATTCTTAATCATATGCACATCACTACTATTATCTAAACCATTAGTATTGTTTATATTAGTTACATTAGAAAACATTATATGGGTTTCTTGGTCACTTGATGAATTAACATTAGGAATAATTCTATTTTCAATACCTGACATTTCAAATTTTCCAATCCACAATCCCTTTAACTCTTCATCCCCAAAAGTAAAGGCTGAATGCGCTTCACTTGAAACACTAACAAACTCAACATCTATAGCAGTTTGTGCATTAATAATTGTATCTACATCATAATTATACCTTGGTATCCAGACAAACATTTGCATTACATTGTCAATATCTAATAAACTACCTACACTAGTATCTGTATTAACTTTAACTGTAACCGCATTGGCCCAAATTTTATTATCATAATCATACCATTCACTATTAACATCAGCTACTGTTATATTCCCATCATCACTAATTACAACAGGAATTAATCCTGAATTCAAAACTGGATCATAACCTTGTTCTAGAACATCAGGGTCAATTTCTTCTGGAATACAATTTAAATAATCATCCATTTTTTCTTCTTTTAAAACAGTTGAATCATTAACAGTACTATAACAAATATTATCAATAAAAACTGCAAAAATAACTTTTCCATTAGAACTTATTTTTAAAGTACCATATTCTGGTTTATCAGTTGTAGTTTCTAACAAGTAATATAACTCATCACTACCGTTAAATTTTTTTCTAAATTTTCGTCAAACAATCCTTTCGCATACAAAGTATCTGCAGCCGATAATAAAATTTCTGCTTGTGATCTATTTGTAGACAATCTTGATTCCTCAATAACTTCTAAAATTATTGGTGTAGCAATTAAAGCAACAATAGCCAATATTATTATAACAGCTAACAATTCAATCAAAGTAAAACCTAATTTTCTAATAACAATACCTACCTCTATTATTTTAATTATATCACACATAAAAAAAAATACCAATTCAAAAATACTTACTTTTAAATTAGAAAATTTCATTTTTAAAGGTTAAATTATTTTTAAAATAATTATCTTAATTAAAAAAGAAGAAATTAATCTTCTTTATGGTTTTACTATAAAATTAACACCACTATATTTACCAATAGATGAGTTGAATTTATCAGCATCAGTTTGTGTTCTTGCATAAGTTATATCTAGAGAATAAGTATTGTAAAACATATATGACATATTAGTAACATTACTTGTATCAAAGCTGCTAACATCTAAATTAGTTAAACTACTTGCACCAGAAAACATATATGACATATTAGTAACATTACTTGTATCAAAGCTGCTAACATCTAAATTAGTTAAACTTCTTGCACCAGAAAACATCGATGACATACTAGTAACATTACTTGTATCGAAGCTACTAACATTTAAATTAGTTAAACTTCTTGCATTAGAAAACATCGATGACATATTAGTAACATTACTTGTATCAAAATTCTTCAAATCTAGTTCAATTAACACATACGAAGATGAAAACATATATGACATACTAGTAACCTTACTAGTATCAAAATTACTTAAATCTAAATGAGTTAAACTTCTTGTAGAAGAAAACATACTAGACATATTAATCACATTACTTGTATCAAAATTACTAATATCAAGAGTCGTTAGAGCAGCAGTTCCAGCAAACATACCTGATATATTTGTTACATTACTTGTATTCCACGTACTTACATTTAAAGTTTTTAAATTCCAGGCACCACTAAACAAATCTTCCATATCCACAACATTACTTGTATTCCATGTGCTTAAATCAAGATTTTCAACACCAGATGCAGAAAAAACAGTATCTAAACTTTCAACATTACTAATATCCCAATTTGAAACATTTAACGAAACTAAATTTTCAGTTGAATCAAACATTCCTGCCATTTCAGTTAGCGATGATGTGTTCCAACTGCTCAAATCTAAGCTTATTAAGTTTTCTGCACTTGCAAACATATAAGACATATCGATTACATTACTTGTGTCAAAATGTTCTACATTTAAGTTTGTTAAACTACTAGCTCCATCAAACAAACTAGACATATCAGTAACATTACTAGTATCGAAGCTACTAACATCTACATTAATTAAACTTCTTGTATCAGAAAACATATACCGCATATCAGTAACATTACTTGTATCAAAATTACTTAAATCTAAATGAGTTAAACTTCTTGTATCAGAAAACATACTAGACATATTAATCACATTACTTGTATAAAAACTACTTAAATCTAAATTTATTAAACTACTTGTACCAGAAAACATACTAGACATATTAATCACATTACTCGTATTAAAACTACTCAAATCCAAGGTTCTTAAGCTATTATTATCGTCAAATAAATTATACATATTTTTAACATTACTTGTATCAAGATTACCATTAAAGTTTATTTCTTCTACAACTTCGAAAAGACAGAACATTGAATCAAATTTACCATAGTAACATGTTCCTCCTAATTGTTCATGCGCAATTATATTTCCATTAGCCTCAATATTTAGTATTTGTTTACCATCAACATTTTCAATATATCCCACTACAACTTCATTATTATTTTCAGAAAAATCCCATTTAATTGAAGCATTATCATATTTTACTGATTTTGTAGAATAAAAATTGACCTCACTAATTGTTTTTCTATAATTACCTATTTTACTTTGAAATTCAGAACCACTCACCATTAAATTAGGTGTAGTAACATTAATATTTACATCATCTATAGATGATAATCCTGAATTTGAAATAGCTTCACATAAAACTCTGTTATTCCCTAAATTTAAACTGTTAGTATTAGTTTTGTTACAGTTAACGCTTCCACCACTTGGTCCAAAGGAATAATTAAAATAATCAACTATATTAGAATTTGTACCTTCTAAAATCGAAACAGAATTGCTTTTCGCACTTATCACCGGTACTTCTTTATCTAATTTAAATGTTTCACATACCAAATCAGATCCAAATAACTCATTAGTTGAAATAGCACACAAAGTATAGATACCATTTTGATTTATATCAACTCTTATAACATTAAAACCATCGTCCAATACTGTGACATCACCAGTTAGATAAGGTTCACAATTATTGTTCTCACCTTCTACCAAACAATAAGCATGATGTAAACCTTCATATGAATGCACTATATTAACATAATAATCAGAATTAACCCACCCATTGTCTGTTGTTTTCGAAGGCATTAAATCTATCGCTATAGATGGTGATACTACTTTTATTAAAGTAGATGAGCTTGCAGTCAAACCATTATTCCCTGTTGCTGTACAAGTAACCTCTTGAACCTGACTTACAGGAAGTTCATTTGTATAGTTAAAATTACAATTTACATTTCCGCCTGATATACCAAATGAATAATTAAAAAAGTTTTTTGTCTCAAGTGAAGGAACAGGTTCAACAAGATTAACATAATTTAATTGTTCAATCGTCGGCGTTGTTTTATCTAATTTATAAGTTCCACAAACCTTATTTGAACTAACTAACTCATTAGATGCAATAGCGCATACTGTATGGGTCCCATTAGTATTTATATTAATAGTTCCTGTTTGATTAGGAGTACAATTTGTTCCCATACAATATTTATATGATGTACCAGAATGATTTACATTAATAACATAATCAGAACTTACCCAACCATTAGCTGCAGTTTTAGATGCACTTAAAGTTAAATCTACAGTATTACTAATTACTTCAATATTTTTAGTTGTTGTTGTTTTTAAACCATTATT
>CAYJJY010000039.1:0-12033 GCA_964370615.1 uncultured Muribaculaceae bacterium | reverse complement strand
TATTAAATATCGATTTAAATACTTTATTAAAAGATTTTATGAATTCAATGCCTTCTGAATTAAAAAAATATGTTTTATCTAAAGTAAATATTTATCACAACAACTTAAGTTTCGAAGAAATTTCTGTTATTTTAATGGATTTTTTAAAGGAAACAAATTTAAAATCTAGTTCTTTAATGGCTTTACGTGGTGTGACTAATGGTCCTGAAAAATGTTTTGAATATTTAAAACGTAAAAGATTAAAAAGATTAGAAAGCGAAAAAAACAACAAATAGTTGTTTTTTTAATAGTTTTCTAAATGTTCTTTTAAGTTTTGCGCTACTTCTTTTGGTAGTATCGTTTCTAACTCTTGTTGAGTTAGCTCTTTTAATTTTGTTAAACTTTTGTATTTTCTTAATAATTCTAGTTTTCTTTTATTTCCTATTCCTTTAACATTGTCTAAAACACTTTCTAAACTTCCTTTACTTCTTAATTGTTTGTGATAATTAATTGTATAATTATGAACTTCATCTTGCATTCTTTCTAAGTAATGAAATAAGCTACTACTTTTTTCAATATCAATTTCTTGTAATGGTTCAAAAGCTAATAATTTTTCTGTAATGTGTTTATCATTTTTTTTAAGTCCTACAACTGGTATATTTAAATTTAATGATTTTAAAACTTCTCTTGCTATGTTGATTTGACCTACACCACCATCAACTATGATAAGGTCTGGTTTTTTTAAATCATCTTTTAAAACGCGGAAATATCTTCTATAAATTACTTCTCTCATTGTTCCATAATCATCGTTTTTATCATTGGTTATTTTATATTTTCGATATTCATTTTTAGCTTCTTTTCCATCAATATACACAACCATTCCGGAAACATTGAAATTGCCAAAAAGATTTGAATTATCAAATAATTCTATACGATCTAGTATTTCTAAATTAAGAACTTTTTTTAGTTCTTCGTTTGCAATAGTTGTTTTTTGTTCATCTTTTTTTATTAATTCAAAATTTTCATTTAATAATATTTTAGCATTTTCAATGGCCATATTTAATAATTTCTTTTTATTTCCTTTGATTGGATTATAAACTTTACAATTTAAATATTGATTTAAAACTTCTGATTCAAATGGTATTAAAATTTCTTTTGGTAGTAAAACATTTTTATCATAAAATCTTGATATGTAACTTACAAAATCGTCTTCTAATTCACCTATTAGTGGGAATATTTTATTATGTTTACCTACTAATTTTGATCCTCTTATAAAAAATATTTGTATGCATACATAATCTTTATTTGTATAATATCCGATTATATCTCTATCGATCATATCATTCATTTCAACTTGTTGTTTTGAAAGAATAACTTCGACATAATCTAATAATTCTTTTAATTCTTTGGCTTTTTCAAAATGAAGATTTTCACTTTCTGTATACATTTCTGTTTTAATTTTTTCAGTGATTAATTTGTGTTCGCCTTTTAAAAATAAAATTATTTCTTCGATCATTTCATTTACTTTATTTTTATTGATATCTTTACTACAATAACCTAAACATTGATTAATGTGGTAATAAAGGCATGGTTTTTTTTGATAGGTGTTACATTTTCTTAAAGGATAAATTCTATTTAATAAATTCACAATTGTACGTGCTGCTGTTACATTAGGATATGGACCATATAGGTATTTTGTGTTTTTTTTCTTATTAACACTTCTTACTATAGATAATTTAGGATCTTTTTTTATATCAAATTCAATATATGGATATGATTTATCATCTCTTAATAAGATATTATATTTAGGGTCATATTGTTTAATTAAATTATTTTCTAAAATTAAAGATTCCATTTCAGTATTCACTACTAAAAATTCGAAGGTACTGATTTCACTTATTAATTTTTTTGTTTTTCCAAAGTGTGTTCCTCTAAAATAAGAACTTAGTCTTTTTTTTAAATCTTTAGCTTTTCCAACATAGATTATAATATTATCTTTATTTTTCATTAAGTAGCACCCTGGTTGATTAGGGACTAAGCTTAGTTTGTCTTTCATGTTACACCTGCTTTTTTTATATTATAACCTATTTAATTATAAAAATAAATGATGTTATCTTATTTTAAATAATTTATTTAGTTTATTATTTACAAGTGATTTGGCTCCAATTACTGAATATAAAATACCATTGGCGCCATAACCTAAATTACAATAAACATTCTTTTTTAATTTATCAATTATTGGTAGCGTATCTTCTGTGTTAGCAAATGTTCCATTAAATTTATATTCTATTTTACAATTTTTAAATTTCGGAAAATCTTTTTTAAAACTTTGATGTAATTTATTATAAGCTTTTTTTGATGAGTTATTATTATAATCTTTTAAAAGTATATCTTCGCCGCCATAAATTATTCTTCCTTTAGAAAATCTTATGTAGTGATATGGATTTTTGATATCTCTGGCTGTAAAATTTGCGTTTATATTCAATTTTTCCGTAACTATTGCAAATGTTTTATATAATTTTGTTGTACTTTTAATTATATTTGTTGCTTCAAATCCTGTTGTTAAAATACATTTTTGAAATTTAATTTTAAATTTATTATTGGTAATTGCATGAGTTGAGGTTAAATCAATTAACTTTGTATTTTCATATACTGTGAAGTTTTCTAGTTGATTTAATTTATTAATTAATTCGGTTGTAAAAGTATAAGGATTCATAATGGCTGAAGCATTTTTTAAATTGATACTATATTTAAAATTTAAATATTGATCTTTTGTTTTTAATTCTACGGGGAAAAAATCTTTTCTAATTAAAAATTCTTTTAGTAATTGGTTTTTTTTATTGGCATAATAATATGAGTCTTGTTTTTGAAAGTTTATATTTGGTTGGTTTATATATGTTACTATTTTTTTTATTTCATCAATAGCTTGTGAGCACATTTTAAAACATTTCACAGCATTTTTTAGACCTATTTCGTTTTTTAAAATATTTAAATCTTTATCAATTTGATATTCCATAATTGCAGTTGTTGCTCTAGTAGATCCGTTTCCAATAATATTTTTTTCAATTAACATAACTTTGTATCCTTGCATACAATAGTAATAAGCTGTTATAGCACCAGTTATACCACCACCTACTATCAGTATTTCGGTTTCTATATTTTGTGTTAAATACTGGTATTGATATTTAATACTATTATTAAAATATAATATATCATCTGTTAAATTCATTTTATCACCTATTGGTATTATGAATCTTTATTTTTTATTTAAACATTTATTGCACTATTTATCTTAGTATGTTAGAATATTATGTGCGAAAAGGAGGATTTTAATGTTACTAAAAATATTTTCAACTAAGCTACAAGAAAATTTTGATGCTCCTATTTTAGGTTATAAAATTATGGCTGATGAGATTAAATTAGAGAAGTCAACTGGCACTTTTAAAATAATTTATGACAAAGATACAGAATTAAAATTACTTAATAAAATTGATGAAGAAATAGACTTTTTATTAGAGAATGAAAAAAGTATTACAAAGTTTCCTAGAAGATTTAAATTAGAAATTTTAAGTTTATTACTAGAGTTATTGGCTGTATATGGATATAATTATAATGATTGGTTGAGTGGTAATTTAAATTTTAATTTAGTTACTGCTATCTTAACTTTATTAATTGGATATAGTTCTTTTAATTGCACACGTTTGATTTCTTTTAAAATTATTAATACTAGAGCTTTAAAAAAATTAAAATTATATAGTTTAATAAAAAATAATTCAACTATGGACATTATCGATTACAATTGTTTGGAAGACTATGATATGAAGGTACTTAAACTTGTTAATGATAAAATTAAAAAAGAAAATTGATTTCTTTTTTTTTATAAATTTCGCCACCCACATTTTTGACATAGTTCTTCAACTAATTTATTTTCACTAAATCCCTTATTCATGTTTACAAATCTTTCACAGTTTATTATATCTTGTAAATCTGATGTAAATATGTTACCTAGATTAATAATTCCTTTACTATCCAAACAGCATGGTATAACTGTTCCATCTACTAGGATGGCTATATGGTCTTTTGTAGCTTTGCATGTTCCTTCTTTTTTTATTGTTTTATTATTGATATCTGGCCATATGAATTGTTTTTCTTCACTGATAAAAATATTTTTATTTAATATTATTTTTGATTTTATTTCCTTTTCATTTTTATTTTTAACCCAAAAGCGATATGATATATATGTTGTTTGTGATAGTTCTTCACAGGCTGTGATAACTTCATCAAGTTTATCTAAATTTGTCATACTTTGTAAAGAAACGTTTATTTGACGAACTTGTTTTAATGTTTCGATATGGTTCTTTATTAATGTTCCATTGGTAGTAATATTAACCTTTTTGTTATATTTTAAAGCAAGTTGAATTATTTCTTTAAACTGTGAATGAATTAGTGGTTCTCCTTTAACATGTAAATAAATATAATCTGTGAATCCTTCTATTTTTTTTAATATCATTTCAAAATTATCAAGAGTCATTTCTTGTTTAATTGTATCATCTTGGGGACAAAATGAACATTTTAAATTACAAATATTAGTTATTTCTATATATATTTTTTTAAATTTTTTCATGTTTATATTATAACATATGTTATAATATATTTGGTGATTTTATGATTATAAATCGTGATATAGTTAATTTAATTGAGATAAAAAAATCTAAATTTTATGTGTTTTTATTTAATGTTGCCAGTATTGAATCTGTTGGTGACATTATTTCTAAGATTAAAAAAGATTATAAGGGTGCGAATCATTATTGTTATGCTTATATAATTGGTAACAACGAGAAGTGTAGCGATGATGGTGAACCGAGTGGAACTGCTGGGTTACCTATTTTAAATATCTTAAAGTATGAAAATTTGGAGAATATTTTATGTGTTGTAGTAAGATTTTTTGGTGGGGTTAAGTTAGGAGCTGGTGGTTTAATCAGAGCTTATGCTAGTGTTACTAAAGATACTATCAATTTAATTGAGAAAATTGAAAATATTAAATATAATTATTGTGATGTTGAATTAAAATATAGTGAGATAAAGAATTTTGAATATAAATATAAGGATTATGTTGTTGATAAAAAATTTGGTGATGTAATTATATATAGCTTGAAAGTTCCTGAAAATATTGTAATAAAAAAATAGTTTAAAAGTTTATTATTGAAATGTACTCTACTAGAAATTGTGAAACAACTAAAATTTATAGTTACAATATAATGATGATTTTAATTTTTGAATACCTGAATAGAATTACTTTCTTAGAGAATTTTTAGAATAACTATAAAAATAAAAAACCTCACAAAACTTTATGAATTAAAGGATTGGAGATTTTAATTGTCTTGAAACTAACAACTTCGAGTTCATAGCATATTTCATTTTAAATTTATTTGAAATATTTAATTTAATCAATGTTGTGTTATTTTTATAGAATTAGATTCTTTTTTTTTGTTAATAAATCAATACTTACATTATTTATATCAAAGTATCTATATAACTTGTTCTTCGTAACTTTATCATTACTATTCACTTTGAAAGATTCTTATAGGATTTATATTAAATATATACCTAAAATTATATATATAAGATATAAAATTTATTAAACAAAATATTACTACAGTTATCACTATGTTTAATAACATTAATTCAAATTTTATATAACTCTCTATACTTAATTGTGTTAAAACAATGTATATAAACATTACTGCAATTAAAAATATTAATAAATATTTTATTACAAATCTATTTACCTCTTTTATCATAATAAGCATAATAGTTTTATTTTTATATCCTACAGTTTTTAGAATAGCAATATTTTTTTTATAACTAAAAATCAAATGCTTTAATACAAGTGAGAATAAAATTATAATTAAAAATATTAATATAAGTATAAAATTACTAATAATTCCTATTAAATCAATAAAGAAATTGACATTTGAAATATAATTTGAAAACTTATAATCAACATTATAATTACTATTTTTTAGTTCTTTCAATACTGTGTCCACATTATCTATATCATCTATAAAACCAATATAACTATTTGTTTCATCAACAAACTGTTTTATGAATTCTTCTGATACTAAAATACTATCAAGTCCTATTTTAGTATCATATTTGCCCACTATTTCTAACTCATGTATATTATTTTGTATATTAAAAATTGAAACTATATCTATATTATCTGGTATTATTATTTCGTTATCATAAAGTTTATTTATAATCTTATCGTTTGTTAAAGTAATTGGAAAATCATAATATTCAAATATATAATTTTCATCTCCATTTACAGAGGTTATACTATTATAATTATTAAAAAATATTACATTATTATTTTCAGGTTTTTTATTATGAGAAGAGTTTGAACTTATAATAAACAATCTATTTTTCACATTATTTTGAAGTTCATAATTCATATATCCATTTACTAAAAAATATAAAGTTATTAATAAAAATAAACTCACTAAAAACGATATATACAAAAACAATAGATTTTTAAATTTTTTACTTTTTTCATCAAAAATACTATTCTTCATTTTTTAACCCCTCTAATATTGTAACTTTAAATAGTCTAGTTTTGACACTATTATAAAAATAAATAAACGCTAATATAATTATTAAAAAAGAAATTACAATTGAATATAGAGGTATCTCAATCGGTAATTTAAAAAACACATATGGATTAATTAATAATAAAAAATTATAGATAAAATTTAAAAATAAAACTATCATTATAAAAATCAAACCAGTATATAAAATCATAATATTTCTTTCTAAATTTACTATATTTTTTATATGACTATTTTTATAACCTACTACTCTCATAATATTATATTTAGAAATTATTTTCTTATTATTATTTTTAAATATGACATAGATTACGGTAATTATAAAAAAATTTATAATAGCTAAAAATATGTACATAATGATATCTATAAAAAAAAGAAAATTCAAATCAAGTGTTATAACACTTTGAGCATTAAGGCCTAAATTATTTACATCATTAATAACTTTTTCTATATTCTTAGCATTATCAACTTGTAAAATCAAAGTATTAGATTTATTATAATTTAAATTTTTATAAATTTTATCATGAACTTCTTTAATCAATTCATGTGATACATAACAAATATTTTCATCTAGTTCAACCGCACTATTTTTGTAGATACCTGTAATGATTAATTCAAAAGATTCATTTATAAATTGCGTTGATGAATCATCTAAATATTGTTTAACATTAAAATTCAAATTGTTCCCTAAGTGCTCATGCATATTTATTATGCTAGACTTATCAATTTTAGATGTTTCTAAATCACCTTTTCCTAAAATAAAATTTTCAGGACAAATCACATCATATTTATTTGTTAGATTACTTCCAGATAATAAGATAGGTCTAGTTTCATTGGTAGAACCCATAAAGATAACTTCACCATTTATATCATTTAAACTACTCTCTAAATATAAGTATCTTTCATCGCTATTAAAAACATTTGAAACATTCTCTATTTGAAATAGCTTGGATGTAATATCTTCTTCATTATATTCTTCAATATCAATAAAAAAAGTTCTATAAGTTAGGTTATTTAATAATGAATGATTGATATGATTATCTATTGTATTTTTAAATGTGAAAATAGACAGTAAAATTAGTAATGATACTATAATTAAAATCAACATTTTGATATTATTTTTATCATTTAAGGTTTTTTTAACAATTGTTTTTTTTAAATTTATATTAATAGAGCTCATATAGTTTCCCTTTTTTCATTTCTAAAATAACGTCAGCATATTTTAATACTTCAGTATTATGACTTACAATGATTACTAATTTATCTTTGCTAATTTTTTTCAATATTTCCAATATCAATTGTTCATTTTTTTTATCTAAATTACCAGTCGGTTCATCAGCAAGTATTATTTTAGGATCGTTTATTAGTGCTCTTGCTATAGCAACTCTTTGTTGCTCTCCACCAGACATTTCTTTAGCATAATGATTAGCTCTTTTCTCTAAATTTAATTGTTTTAAAATTTTAATGCTTTTATCTGTTATATCTTGTTGTTTTAAGTCACTTAAAAATAAAGGTAACATAACATTTTCAAGAGCATTTAAACTAGGATTCAAATAATATTGTTGAAATACAAATCCTATTTCTTTTTTTCTAATGTCTGCTAGTTCATTTTCATTTAAATTAGTTATATTTATATTATTAATATACACGGTGCCGTCAGTAAAAGAATCAAGCGATGACATACATTGCAATAAAGTCGATTTACCACTGCCACTATCTCCTTTAATTACATATAATTTACCAATATCAAACTCATAACTTACTTCATCTACTGCTTTTATAATATTTTTATCTTTTTCATATGTTTTTAAACATTTTTCTAGTTTTATATAACTCATAGTTCCTCCATAAAATATAAGAGGCAAAGCCTCCTATATTTAATTATAACTTGTCATTTCGACATAATTTGAATACATCACAGTATAGTAATAGCCTACTCCTCCACTTGAGTTTAAAGCGTTAGAAGAAAAACTAAAATGTCTTTTTGAAATGGGTTTATGGCTATCTTGTAATTAAAATAGTCTTAAAACATTATCTCCCTTTCTTTTTGACTATGAAATAATATATTCCAATACTGTTTACCTAAATTATAAAATGCATATAATAATTGCCGAGTCTTTTATATAATTAATTGTATCATTGTTAAATTGAACTGTCAAATTTTATTGTGACGTATCTGAAGTTGCATTTACCTTTTTAAATAACTTTTATTTGCTAAAAGAAAAAGAGCAGAATTTCTTCTACTCCTACTAATCATTTATTTTTTTCTAACAACACTACTTGATATTGAGCCAAAATAAAGGCTACAATCATCTAGATAATAAAGTGTCAATTTTGAGTGAACAGTTCAGATTTAATCTCTAGTACATGATGCTCCCAATGCTGTATAAACAGCTTCAATATCTGAGATTGATACTTTACCATCTTTTATAATTTGTTCATTATTTGAATCGATTTTTATTAATTTTTCTGTGTCGATTAATTCATAATTAATTGATGCTTTGCTTGTTAATACATTTCCATCAATTCCTACTTCATAAGTATAATGTTCTAAATTATCATATGGTGAGTAAATGATTTCTACTTGTTCTTTTAAAAGTGTTAAAACTTCTGGGTCAGCATAATCAATTGTTTCTTTTGAATCAACTCTTAAAACAGTTTCATCTTGATATGTTACAATATACTCAAAACCTAAATTCATTCCATCTTGGTTTTCTGTTCTCGTACATGTCATTGTTTTTTCTGACTCTCCACATCCTACTAATAATAATGGTAATACTAATAATCCTAATAATTTTTTCATACTCTACCTCCTAATTTATTATAACACTAAATTTAAAAATATTCAAATAAAAAAAACACTTGGTGTTTTTCTTATCCATTTATTTGTTTAGCAACTTCTTCAGCAAAGTTTTCTTCTTTTTTCTCGATACCTTCACCTACTGCAAAACGTGACATTGATGCAATTGATCCGCCATTATTTTTTACAAATGTTGCTACATTCATGCTATCATCTTTGATGAATGCTTGTTCTTCTAAACAAGAATCTTTGTAAAATTTATTCATTTTACCATCTACGATTTTATCTAACATGTTTTCTGGTTTTCCTTCATTAATTGAAATTTCACGAGCAATTTCTCTTTCTTTTTCAATTACATCTGAAGAAATTTCTTCTCTTTTTACTGCAATTGGGTTCATAGCTGCTGCATGCATTGCTACATCTTTAGCTATTTCATCAGTTACATCATTAATTACTGTTAATACTGCAATTTTTCCACCCATATGTAAATATGAACCGAAAGCTTGATTATCTTCTTTAGTAACTTTTGAAAATCTTCTGAATGATAATTTTTCTCCAATTGTAGCTGTTTTATTGATGATTAATTGTTCAACTGATACACCATCTTCTGTTGTTAAAGCGTTAACTTCTTCAACTGTTGTTACATCAGAGTTAATGATTGCTTTAGCAATACTGTTAACCATTGATACAAATTCTTCATTTTTAGCAACGAAATCTGTTTCAGAATTTACTTCTAAAATTACAGCTTTGTTACCTTCGATTAATACAGAAGCTAAACCTTCAGCTGCGATACGATCGGCTTTTTTTGCAGCTTTACTAATTCCTTTTTCTCTTAACCAAGTAGTAGCTTCTTCAATAGAACAATTACATTCTTCTAAAGCTTTTTTGCAATCAAGCATTCCTGCTCCAGTTGCTTCTCTTAATTCTTTAACTAAACTTGCGCTTACCATATTAATTCTCCTCTATTTTAAAGCATCTAACAATTCATTTTTTTTCATTGTAGAATAACCTTTAACATCTTTTTCTTTTGCTAAATCTCTTAATTGAGATACAGTCATTTCACTGAAATCGGCTTTTTTTGAAACTTCTTTAGTTTCTTCTTTTTTTACTTCTTCTTTTTTGAAGTTATCATTTTTTTTGAAATCTTCACGTGGTCTAAATGGTTTTCTTTCGAAATTTCTTTTACCATTGAATCTGTTATTTCTTTGTCTATCTTCTTTTCTTTTTACTGTTTCTAAAGCTTTTTGCATTACTTCTGAAGCATTTTCTTCTTTTCTTTCTGTAGAGTAATCAATTACTTCTCCACCGTTTGCTTCAACGATTGCATTTGCCATTACACTGGTAATTAATTTTACTGCTCTAATAGCATCATCGTTAGCTGGGATTACATAATCAACCATATCTGGATTACAGTTTGTATCTACAATACCAAATACTGGGATATTTAATTTTCTAGCTTCACGGATAGCAATTGTTTCTTTTGATGGATCTACTATGAACATTGCTTGTGGTAATTTGTTCATTTCTCTAATTCCACATAATAATGTATTTAATTTAGCATGTTCTTTTTTAAGACCAATAACTTCTTTTTTAGGTAATAAAGCGAAAGTTCCATTTTCTTCCATTCTTTCGATTTCTTCCATTCTTTTTACTCTTCTTCTGATAGTTTTGAAGTTTGTTAAAGTTCCTCCTAACCATCTTTCTGTTACGTAATAAGAATTTGATCTGATAGCTTCTTCTTTACAAGCTTCTGCTGCTTGTTTTCTTGTTCCTACGAAAATTACTTTTCCACCTTCTGTTGCAATTTGTTTCATTGCTGCATAAGCTTCATCAATTTTCTTAGCTGTTTTTTGTAAATCGATAATATAAATATCATCTCTTGATGTATAGATGTACTCTTTCATTTTAGGGTCCCATCTTTTAGTTTGGTGTCCGAAATGTACACCTGATTCTAATAAATAACTCATTGACACTACTGCCATATTTTTTTCCTCCTTTTGTTATTACTTTCAAATGTTTCTAATTCACACCACTATATTTAAAATAGCACTTGGCATGAAAATCCACAGTTGTGTTTTTTTCACATTTTTGGTATGTGATAACCAATAAAAAAGCCATTATTATTATATCATATTTTTAATAAAAGTAAATGATATAATCAAATAATTTTATGATTTTATTAATATATTATGTTATAATTGAGGTGGTGAGAAATATGGTAGGAATAATTGCTGAATATAATCCATTTCATTATGGGCATTTACATCATTTAAATGAAGTTAAAAAAATGTTTCCTGATAAAACTATTTGTTTGATTTTAGCTGGGCATTTTTTAAATCGTGGTGAGATTAGTGTTGTTAATAAATGGGATAAAACTAAAGTAGCTTTGGAACATGGTATTGATTTAGTTGTAGAATTACCTTTTAAGTTTTCTTCGCAGGCTGCTGATTTTTATGCTTTTGGGGCGATTTCAATTTTAGATAAATTAAAATGTGAATATGTTGTTTTTGGTAGTGAATGTGGTGATGTTGAGTTTTTAAAGAAATTAGCTTTAATTGAAAACAGTGATGTTTCTTCATATTTAAAAAAAGGTTATAGTTATCCTAAAGCTTTATCTTTATCTAGTAGTGAATATGTTAGTAGTCC
>CAYJJY010000038.1:0-12690 GCA_964370615.1 uncultured Muribaculaceae bacterium | reverse complement strand
CAATAAATCGGTCTTAATTAAAGTTGTGTAGTTCCCTTTATTTAAACTATTATAAGCGATTTCAAATGTGTTCGAGTACTTACCAGAAGGTTACACGAATTTTCTACCACTTGTAAATAAGTCTGCAATCCATGCCCACCATGCTTCCAACAATGTAAATCAGTACCAGCTACCGTAATAGTACCAGAATCATAAAAAGTATCATTATCTAAATCAATTAACTTTTCCTCTAAAGCAGCAGCCAAAGTAATTATTTTAAACGTTGAACCTGGTTCATAAGTCATCCATATCGGTAAATTACGATTAATAACCTCTGTTGTATAATTTTGATATTCAGACGGAGAAAAAGTCGGATTAGAAGCCATAGCTAATATTTCACCAGTATCTGGGTCCATCACAATCCCTAAAACCTGATCAGGATCATATTTAGAAACAGCATTATTAAGTTCCCTTTCTAAAGCATTTTGAATTTCATAATCAATAGTTAAATAAATATCCATTCCATCTTGAGGTTGTTCATAAACCTCTGCTAATTCTAATCTATTACCTTTCGCATCACTAAAATAATTAATAGAACCATAACTACCAGTTAAATAATCATTATACATAAGTTCCAAACCGGATAACCCCTGATTATCAATTCCTACAAAACCTAAAGTATGAGCAAGCAGTTCACCATAAGGATAATACCTTTTACTCTCCTTAAGTAAATAAACACCATCTAAATCAAGTTCTGAAATTAGATCAGCCAATTCATAATCTAATCTTCTACCCTCAGGATGAATTCTCTCAACCGAAGTTTTTTTAAACACATGCTCAGCCATTTCTTCATAACTAACACCCAACATCTCTGCTAAAACAGTAGTAGTATACTCCTTATCAACAATTTGATTAGGAATTAAAACTACTGAAGTAGTTGTCTCATTATCAGCTAAAATAACTCCATTTCGATCATATATTTTTCCTCTATCAGCTTCAATCGGTAATTGACGACTCCATAAGTTATTAGCATAATAATTCAACTTATCATAATCAATTACTTGTATATAAAAAACCCTACCTAATATAATAATTAATAAAAAAACTAATATCAAAGTCATAATTTTAACTCTAATATGAATACTTTTAAAAAACATATAATCACCCATTAAATTATATATATACTTAGTAAAAAAAAGAACATTATAAATATTCTTTCATTTTAACAATATATTCCTCTTGAAAAGTTTTAAAATCTAAAGCTATTTTAACTATTTTTTTCTCACAATTAGAATAAACAGTTAACTTCTTCTCAATTTCAATTATCCCCATTGATAACCCCTGTATTAACATACCAGCAATCGCTGCATCACTATTGTCATTATTAACTTCTTTTTTAATACCAAAGTAAGTTCCTAACTTAGCTTTAAAATCAATATCAGGAATATCTTTTTTTAAAATCTTAAAAGACTTTTCACTAAAATATAAATATTTTTTATAAATATCTTCCAAGATAATCTTTATTTTATTATCTTTTTCTTTAAGTTCCTTAATCAACCTACTTAAAGCATATTCACCCATTTTACTATCTTCATAAATATGTTTTAATAATTCATTATTTTCCATATCATCACCACCACTAATATGGATTAAAATAAAATATATATACTTAATCTTCTAAAGCAGCAAACATATCAGCCATAGTTGGATTATTTTTAGTTATTTTTTTAATCGATAAATCTAAAGCTTTATCATTAGCTAATCTCAAATTATTCTCACTAGATAACAATGCCTGTTTAGTTTTTTCTAAATGCTTAATAGTTTCGTCAATCTCTTTAATTGCCGTTTTAAACCTTTCACTAGCCAAATTATAATTACGACTAAATTTATCTTTAAAATCATTCATATCTCTTTCAAAATTAGAAATATCAATGTTTTGACTTTTTAATTCAGCTAACTGCTTTTTATATTCAACAGATTTCAAAGCCGCATTTCTAAGTAAAGTAATCATCGGAATAAAAAATTGTGGTCTAATCACATACATTTTCGGATAAAGATGTGAACAATCAACAATACCGCTATTATATAACTCATCATCACTCTCCAAAAGTGAAACTAAAATAGCATACTCACAATTTTTTTCATTACGATCTTTATCTAACTCTTTCAAAAAATCAACATTTTTTTTCTTAGTAGCCGTAGTATCCATTTCATTTTTCATTTCAAACATAATTGAAATAAATTCAATACCATCTTCATTATGCTCTTTAAAAATATAATCACCCTTACTACCAGTTTTAGAATCATTATCCTTTTCAAAATATGCATTAGAAAAACCTGTAGCTCTTAATCTATTAAACTCAACCTCACAATGCTTTTCTAAAGTTTCACCCAACATCTTAGTCGATAGTTTAGTTTTTAAATCCTTATAATATTCAATCGTTTCATTTTTTTCTTTAAGTTTACTTTCATAACTATCTTTCATAGTTTTCAAACTCAATTCATTACTAACCTTAGCATTATCAATTTGAGACTCTAATTTACTAATTATGTGCTCTTTTTCCATTAACTCATCTTTTTTCTTAAATTCAGCACTTTTTAAAGCCATTTCTTTCTCACTATCAGCTTTCTCTACAATAGACTTTAATTTAGCTATTTCAATACTATAATCACCAATCTTTTTTTGTATTTCACTTTCATGATGCAGTTTTAATAGCTTAACTTGAGAATCATTTTCCTTTAAAATTGTTTCAATTTTTAATCCAAGTTCTTTTTCAAACTCATCATTTTTAACTTGATTAACTATTTTTAAATAATCTGATTCATTAACAGTAAATTTTTCCCCACAATTAGGACATTTAATTTCATTCATAACTTATCTCCTTTTTTGATTTTTTTCCTCTAAATAACGAATTTCTAAATCACCAATTAAATTAACAATTTCTTTTTTATCTTTTTTATTTTCGATATCACTTTCAGCTACAAAATGATCAGTATCAATCGCAACTAATTCCCCCGCTTTTAAGTAATCAGAATTACTCTCATTAAAACCATTCACACTTTGATCAACATCAATTATTTGATCATTCAAATAAACTAAATTATCTTTAATCAATCTACCCATATTCTCACTTTTAGCATCAAGCCAATAAATACCATCATCTCTAAAACGTTTATACAAACTATAAAGTTCCTCTTCACTAAACTCCTCAGTTATAACTTTTTCCATAATTTCAATATAACCAAAATTAATATTATCTTTAGAAATATTAAATCTAATTAAAGGTTGTAAAATTGCCTTATTATTTGGAATTTCATGATTGTATCTAGCAGTTCCCACTTTTAATATTTTATTACCAAATTCATAAACCTTAGAAAAACAACCTTCATCCAAATACTTAATATCACTACCAGCAATTTTTTCCGAATCTAATAACTCATCAAATATTTTTTCAAAAATAAAATCATAAACATCATCATATAAAACATCAACATTATTTCTAAAATCTTTTTTATATGACAAACAGCTTAACACCTCTGTTTTAATCAAAACACTTTTATTTTCATCAAAAAACTTTTGAAAAATACTTTTTAAAAAATGATTTTTCGTATTATCAAAATAGATTTGTTTTAATAAAAAATAATTCTCACAATTAATTACTTTATTCACAAAAATAATTGATAATTCTTCATCTAAAAAGTTATTATCTCTAAAAAAATAAATTAAATCATAATAATTTTCAACACTTTTACAAGTTTCAATAACCAACTCAAAATTAACAATCATAAGTTTTTTTAATCTCTCATCATTTAAAAAATACTCAAATAATCTTTCTTTACTATCCGGATTTATTTTAGTTAAAATGAAATCAAAATTTTTTTCAATCTCTAAATACCTTCTCTTTTTAGAAGAAAACATTTTTTTATTATTTAAAAAACCATCAATCAAAATTAAAGTAAATTTATTTTTCTCATTAACTGATTGATTTAATATATCTACAATTTTTTCCATATAAAACTCCTTATAAATATTATAACTGTAAATACTAATCAAAGTAAATAAAAAAAGCGATGAAATCACTTTATTTATTAAATATCTTCTCAACTTCTTTTTTCATAGTTTCTTTAGAAAAAGGTTTAGCAATATAACCAACAAAACCTTGATTAATATACTTTTCACAAGAACCAGCAACTGCATCAGCAGTTAAAGCTAAAACAGGAACATTAAACAAAGCATCTTTTTTTAATTCTTCAAAAGCTTCTTCGCCTGACATATTAGGCATCATTATATCCATAAAAATTAAATCATATTGTTTAACTTTAACCATTTCCAAACATTTTAACCCATCTAAAGCTTCATCGATTAAAAAATTATAATCCTTAAGCATTGTTTTAGCCACTTTGATATTCATAATATTATCATCAACAATTAATATTTTTTTATTATCAAAATTAACTGATTTTTTTTCTTTAATTTCAAGTTCGTCTTCTACAACTTTAACAAAAGAAGCAATCTTTTGCGGAATTCTAACCATAAAAATTGAGCCAACACCAAATTGAGATTCAACATTAATTTTACCATTCATAAGTTCCACTAATTTTTTTGTAATCGCTAAACCTAAACCAGTTCCTTCAATAGTAGAATTTTTCTCTGTATCTAGTCTTTCAAACTTATTAAACAATTTATTTATATCATCAGATTTAATACCTTTACCAGTATCTTGAACCGATATAAGTAAATCACAATTATCTTTTTCATTAATACATTTAATCGTAACAGTAATTAAACCATTATCTGTATATTTTACAGCATTAGATAATAAATTATTAAGAATCGATTTAATATGTAACTTATCACCAATTAACTCATACGGTACATCAGCTGCAACATCTAAAACAATCTTCAAATCTTTTCCATCAATTCTTGTTGAATTCAACTTGACAATCTTTTCAATTTCATCTTTAAAAATATACTTACCACAATTAACCCGCATACTGTTACTTTCGATTTTATTTATATCTAAAACATTACCAACTATTTCTAATAAAGTTTGTGAAGCATTAGAAATATCAATTAAATCATCTTTAATTTCATTACTAACATCACTCTCTGTTAAACACTCACTTAAGCCAACAATTGCATTTAGAGGTGTTCTAATTTCATGACTCATACTAGCTAAAAAATCAGATTTAGCCATATTAGCTTTTTCCGATTGAATTTTAGCAAATTCCAATTCAGTAATTAATTTCATATCAGGATTTTCAATTGTATGATACATTAAAGTAGAAGTTAAAGTAATAGTTAACGTTATCATAAATAAACTAGGATTTTGATACTGAATAGAAAATACCACTAAACAAAGTAGTATAAAAGTTACTACCGGAATAATTTTTCTTCCCGGTATTTTTCTTCGGTAAAGAATAATTAAAATAAGTGATATAATGGCATTTATTCCCACTAAAACATATAAAACAGATTGAGAACTCCCAGTCATCATTAATAAACCTGCATCCTTAACAATATCAAGCGGTAATAAAAACATCAACACACTAGCTAAAATAAATTCTCCCCAGATAAAAACACTAATTTTTTTCAAGAATTCAAAATTATTTTTTTCTAAACAAGTATTAACTATATACATCGTAAATAAAGTACCCCAAAGAAGTAAATTAAGTAAATATAATCTCGGAGCATAAATTACAAAATCATTTATAATATTGGCTGTATCTAAAACATAATAAGCACCCATACTCAAAATAGTCCCAACTAACGAACTAATCAAAAGTAAGCTATAAATTTTATTTTCTCTAGTTTCAATTTTTTGCTTTGAAAAATAAGCAATAAAAACAATTATATTAAATAAAAATGCATAAACAGCTTCTATATTTAAACTTTCCATAAACCACCTATCTTTTCAAAGTCTTTGCCGGCTCTAAATATTGATTATCAACTATTATTGTTTCAACATCTTCAAATCGTAATTTTTCATAAAAAGTATGATTTGGTTTAACCATCAAAGTAAATTCTAAATTTTCAACCTCACTAAAAGCATGTGGTTTATCACCTTCTGGTAGTTTTTGTAAACATAATGAATTTAATTCTTTAACAACATCACTAAAAGGTTTATCTTGATTTTTAAGTTTAATAAATACAGTTGGAATAGTCCCTACTTGATCTTTATAAGCTAAACCAACAGCCACACAACTCTCAACACTAGGATGCTGCATAATAACCCCTTCAATCGGACTAGCATGAACACTATGACCATCTGGTGTTTTAATAACCCTTTTATAACGGTCAATAATATGAACATGACCACTCTCATCCAAACTACCTTTATCGCCAGTTTTATAATACTTAACACCATCTTTAATAACAGTCATAGCCTCAGTAGCTTCCCTATTATTAAAATATTCTTTTATCATAGTTGGTGAATTAATACAAATTTCTCCAACTTCACCAATATTCAATTCTATTTTAGTTTCCGGATCAATTACCATAGCTTTACAAGCCGGTAATAATAAACCAGCAGTATCAGGTTTATAAATATCATAATCTTCATAAGTAGCTGAAACACACCCACCAAATTCAGATGCTCCATAACCAATTTTTAAAACCGTTTTACTTCCATGGCTTTTGAAAAATTCATTAATCTCGTTAACAACATTAATATTTATCTTATCACCACCAGCAACAGCACGTTTTAAAAAAGAAAAGTCCTCATCATTAACCCTATTATTTCGAATAATAGTCTCCCAAAATCTTGGAACACCTAAAGCATTGTTAGGTTTATACTTTGTTAATAAAATATCAAAATCATTAGTATTAAATTTTGTTAACATAATAATTTCCCAACCACAACATAAAGAATTATGCATTCCATTTACCGAACCATACGATGAAAAGAAAGGAATAATACCTAAAAAAGATTCTCCCTTTAAAAAGTCTTTACCTGCAAAATACATCTCTTCAACCATTGCATTATAAGCCTCATTAGTCTCAACACACCCCTTTAAAACACCTGACGGATCGGTTGTACCACTAGTAGTATAAATAGCAAAAGGTTGATCTTCTTCATAAGGTGTATCTAAGTTTTTATTAACCTTACTACCAAATTCTTTTTTCATTTTATCAATTGATATAAACTTACTTCCCTTATCAATTTTATACTTAATATTGTTTTTAAGTTTATTTAATTGAATCATCAAATAAATAGCTTTACCTTTTAAAGAACTAGCCATAAAACTCATTGAATTACCAACTGAAACAGTTAAAATGTTCTTGCATTTTATTTCATTCGCAATCCCTGATAACTTAGAATCAATAATTTCTGTCGGAGCTACTACTAATTTAGAATTAGAATTATTTATATAACCTAACATTCTTTCTGGATTTGTACGCGGATCAATCAAATAAGAAGTCGCACCAATTCTATTTAAAGCATATTTTAAATAAACAATCTCCGGCATTGTTGGCATAATTAAACTAACAATATCTCCTTTTTTAATCCCATAATTTTTCAACATATTAGCATATTTCTCAATATTTTCAAACATTTCTTTATATGTTATCTTATTATTATAATAATTAAAAGCAGTTAAATCATCATTACCCTGATTTTTTAAAAACATATAATCATAAGCTTTCATTTTAGAATTTTCTAAAATTTTTTCAACACAACCTTCTTCATAGTAATCAACATGAGGTTGTTTTTCTGAATACAAATTTTTCTTCATTTAAATTCCACCTTTACTATTTTAATTATAACACAAAATAAAAAAAAAGATATAAATACTAGCTAATATTTACACCATTAATCAAATCACCATATATATCGTATAAAAGAATTTCATTATTCTCATATATAGCATAACCACAATTACTATCACGCGGAATTGAAATAGAACCTACACAAATAAAAGTACAATTATTTTTTTTAACAAAAGGTCTATGATAATGACCTAAAATAACTATTTTATCATCAAAATCAAACCCATCCTCATGATTGTAATAATCACCGTGAGTAATATAAACCTCATTGTTATCTAAACTGATTTTTAAATAATCATCAATTAAATTAAAACCATTATCCTCCAAATCACAATTACCACGCATCAAAGTCATTTTATCTTTAAATTTATTTAAAAACTCAATAACCTTAGAATTACTAAAAACAATATTTTCTTTAGTATATGAAGAATGGAATATATCACCTAATACATAAAGATGATCAATATCACAAGAATTCATAATTTTTTCAATTAACTCTAAGTTAGAAAAACATCCATGAATATCCGCTATAAATAAAGCCTTCATTAATTCAAAATGTTGTTATCATCACTAAATGATACTTCTATGAACTTCTTGCTAGCTAAATAATCACACATATGAACAAATCTTTGATACTTATTACCAGGTTTAGGTAATACTTCATTTCCATTAAAATCAGTATTCCATTGACCCATATGACTTTCGATACTATTAGTTAAAATAAGTACCTCTTGTTCCGATAATTCTAAAATAGAACTATTATCCTTAATTAACTTACTAATTAATAAAGGATGATCAACTCTTGTATATTTTTCTTTAGCAAGCCCTGATTTTAAACCATCATGTAAAAGCATACCAGATAACATTAAATCCTTTTCAACATCATTAAAAGAATGACCAATACTTTCATTATTAAGTAACTCATAACCAATTCTAACAACAACTTTAGTATGACGTACTAATCCACCATCACCTAAAGCATAATTAGGATGATACTTTCCAGTCGATGACGCCGGAATTTCAAAAAAATAATCCGGCAATAATTCAATTAATTTAATTAAACTATTTTTTATATGACTATTTTTTATATAACTTATTTCTTTTTTAAACACTTCTTGTTTCATACTAACACTCCTTAATTTAAATCTGAACTTTCAAACGGATACGGACATAGTTCAGAAACCGTATAACTTAAACTTTCACCATCAACGTGATAAGCAGTTACAATACAATCCTTATCAAAAAAATCAACAATCGTTTGACGACAAATAAAACAAGGCATGCTTATTTTTTTAGAATCAATACAAAGTACATGTAATGATTTAAAATCACCTTTTTTATATCCATTTCCAATCGCTGAATTAATAGCATTTCTCTCAGCACAAATAGTGCCACCATAAGAAGAAATTTCGACATTCACACCACCAAAAGTACTACCATCTTTCATTTCAACAATCGCTGAAACACGAAAATTAGAACTTGGAGCCCAACTATTTTTAGTTAATAATTTTAACTTTTCTAACATAATATCACCACTATAATTATACACCATAATTAATCAATATACAATTAAAAAACTCTTTAAAAAAGAGTTAATCAAAAGTTAAAAAACTTTCATTGTAAAATTCAGAATTTTTAAGTAATTCTTTATTAACAAACTTATATCCATATTTTTCAATTAAAGTTTCCTGTGAAGAATACAAATTAACACCTAACCCTAATCTATCTCCCTCAATTGAAGCACCCATTGAAGCTAAAATAGTTGGAAATAAATCAAGTGAACTAAATTCCCTATTTTTAGTATTACCATCTACTCTAGAATTAATAACAACGTTATATAATTTATTATCCATGTTCTTATCAATTATCTGCATACTGTTATGATCACCCGTAATTACAATCACCGTATCCTCATAAAATTCTTGATTTTTAATCCACTCTACTAATTCATAAATCATTAAATCACTACAACTAAAAGAGTTTAAATACGAACTATCATTTAAAATATCACAAGAATCATCAATATAACCATTAGGAAAATGAGTATCAATAGTTAAAAAACTAAAATTAAATGGGTCATCATTTTTACTAACTTCCGTAATTTTATCCTTAACAATATCAAGTAACAACTTATCTTCAAAACCTAACCAATTAAAATAATCACTTAATATATCACCATCTTCAATAGCAGTAAAATAATCATATACCTCATAATCACCATTCGTTTCAAAATACTCTTTTCGAGCTCCAAATAAAGCATCAGTACTAAAATACATATAATTTTTATAACCATTATCTAATAATATATCACCCATAGTTACTAAATTATCCATGAACTTACCATCTTTAGTATAACCACCACCAAAAACAGTATTTAAAGTAACCCCAGCAGTCTGTCCAATCATCCCCGAAACAGTCCAACTATTTCTTTCAAAAACATAACCACCACCTACTTTATCATTATGCGAAAAATTAACATTATCTAAAGCTAACTTTTCTAAATTAGGAATAACACTCTCATCATAAAAACCACCATTTTCTTTACTAGCTAAACCAGATTCAAACGATTCTAAATATATATGAATTAAATTAGGTTTTTCTTCCATAACAATTTCTACATCACTAGGATTCACATAATTATCTTCAAAAAATGAAGAACTAACTACCTTATTATATAAAAATAAACCGACATTAAATTGATTTAATAAACAAAATATTGAAACTAAAAACACCCCAACAACAAAATAATAATTGTTAAAGACTCTATTAATATTAATTAACTTATCTTTAAATTTAATATTAAACTTTAAATTTATAATTAAACTAAAAATTAAAAACAATACTAAACTTATACCACCAATTAAAAACATATCATCAGTAATAGTATTAACAATTAAAGATTCCGAATAAAATACATAATAATATAAATTTTCAATCGGCGTTACAATCAAATATATAAAAGCATAATAACTAGTAATAGAAAATAAAATACTAGCCCCCAGTAATAAAACATATTTCATAATTAATTTAAACATAAAAACCACTTTCTAAAATAAACTATTCCTATTATACTACAAAAAAAGACTTAAATAAAGTCTTACAAATTTACAGCTTCCTTATCTAATTTAAAATATAAACTAGTAAGTAAAATCATCCCAATATAATTAAAATCAATAAAATAAATTAAAAATATAATAGCATACAAATTTTGAAACTCTTTTCTCAAAACTAAATGATTATACTTAAATATTAATCGAACCAATAAAAATACCCCTATAATATTAATAATCAACACAATCAAATGAATCTCTCCAAAAATAATTCTAAAAAAAGATAAAACTAATAAAAAAAACATAACATAATGACTATTATCACTATTATATAAAATCTTTTCTTTTTTAAATAATAAAGAAATTAAAAAATTAAACAATACTAACCCTAATATAATTAAAATTCTATCAGCTAACAAATATATTCCTTCGCCATTAATAAAATTAAGAAAAATAGAATTTATACCAATATAAACAAAATAAACCATTAAACTATTATAAAATAATAAATAAATTATATTATCAATTTTAACTTTTGTATTAAAATACATATTTCTAAGAAAATAACTACTTATAAATAATGAAAATAAAATCATATCAATCCCATTAAAACTACTTCCAGAACCATAAATATTACGTAAATAAAAATATAATACAAATACCAAAAAAGTTAAAACATAACCACAATAATTTAATACCTTAGACATACCATCACCTTAAACTAATTATATAACAAAAAAAGACTTAAATAAAGTCTTAATTAGCCTTGTGAAATTTTTCCATATACTCATCATAAGACATATATTTATCTCGATAAGTACCATCTTCTTTAATTTCAATTAAACGATTACAAGTAGTATCAATTAACTGTTGATCGAATGTTGCAATTATAAAAGAAGAATTAAATTTTTCTAAACCATTGTTTAAAGATGTTATAGACTCAATATCTAAATGATTTGTAGGTTCATCCATTAATAAAAAATTACTTTTTTCTAACATGATTTTAGATAAAACACAACGAACCTTTTCTCCTCCTGATAATACAGAAACTTGTTTTAAAGTTTCATCACCAGAAAATAACATTCTTCCTAAAAATCCCCTAACAAAAGATTCATCTTTATCATCAGAAAATTCTCTTAACCATTCAACCATATTTAAACCATCTTCAAATAACTTTTCATGATTTTTAGAAAAATAACTTAAATTAGTATTACTACCATATTTTACAGTACCCGTATCAGGTTCTAATTCTTTAGCAATAATCTTAAATAAAATAGTTTTAGCTACCTCATTTTGACCAATTAAAGCTATTTTATCACCCTTATTAACATTTAAATTAAAGTTTTTTAATATAACCTTACCATCAACTTCAAAATTAATATCACTTAAAGTTAAAATTTCATTACCTAAAGCTTTATCAAATTCAAAATTAACAAACGGATATTTACGACTACTTGGTTTAATATCATCTAATTCAATTTTTTCTAAAGATTTTTTACGAGAAGTAGCTTGCTTAGATTTCGAAGCATTAGCCGAGAATCTCGCAATGAAATCTTGCAATTCTTTAATTTTTTCTTCTTTACGCTTATTAGAATCACGCATTTGTTTTTGAATCAATTCAGATGACTCATACCAAAAGTCATAATTCCCAGCAAATAAAGTTATTTTACTATAATCAATATCAACAATATGAGTACAAACTTTATTCAAAAAATGACGATCATGTGATACAACAATTACAGTATTTTTAAACTCAATTAAAAATTCCTCTAACCAATTTTTACTTTCCATATCTAAACCATTAGTAGGTTCATCTAAAAGTAAAATATCAGGTTCACCAAATAAAGCTTGTGCAAGTAAAACCTTAACCTTATCACTATCTTTTAAATC
>CAYJJY010000037.1:0-12801 GCA_964370615.1 uncultured Muribaculaceae bacterium | reverse complement strand
TGAATATATTAAAACTGCTCTTTCATTTTCTTTTAAAAATTTAATTTTATCTTTAATGTCCTCTATCATAGATGATTTAACCATTAAAATAAATTCCTTTGAAAAATCATTAAATACTTTTTCCTTAAAATAATGATTAAATATATTTTTTCTATGGCCATCATATATTGAAGGCTTATAAGTATTTATTGTTCTCCATGAATAATTAGGTATATTTCCTTTTATTAATTTAGTTATTTCACAAGTAAATTGATCCATAACAAATTCTTTATTTTTTCTTGCTTTATAAAACGATACAATTCTATCTATATTAGTTGATGATTGTAATATATATACCTGTTTATATTTCTCAAATAATTTAGAAGCTACTTTCTCTAAATCTTCTTCACTTTTGCAAATACTTTCATCTTTTGACAATGACGTTCCTTCCGTAATTAATAAATCAACACTCTTTATTTTAGTTAAATTATTAATTAAAACATCTTTCTTTCTACCGTGATTTCTAAAATCACCTGTATGTAATACTTTCTTTCCATCACACTCTATTAAAAACATAGCAGAATTATAAGAAGAGTGATCTGCAATATAAGGCGTTACTTTAATATCATCAATTACAATTGTTTTTTCAAAGCTGAAATTATATATTAATTTTTTATCTAACTCTTTATCTTCCCTTAAATTGTTAGTGTATTGATATGTTTTTTTATAAATCAATAAATTATACTTTTCTATAAAAATAGGAATATCACTGTTTATTTTATTTATTAAACCTATATGATCACCATGTGAATGTGTTATAAATACAGCACTGTATATAGATTTATCACAAGTTAATCCTTTTATATTTAATGGTTTAATTTTAGTATTTTCATCAGGTAAATCCTCACCGAAGTCTATTAAAATTTTAGTCCCTTGACTGGAAGTTATTTCTGTAATGCATCCCCCAATTTGATTAGTTCCTTTTAATATTTTAACATTCATAATATTTTATCTCCTTAATTTAATTATACATCCATCATATCATTTAATCAACTTTAAATTTTAGACGACAAAAAAAGAACATAACTGTTCTATATTTTTTTAACAAATTGATAAGATTTAATTTCAGGTGCTTTGACAACTTCATTTTTAATAGACATTTCATCAGTACCAATTAATAAATACTCTTTGTATAAGTTTAATAAATCTTGTTTGTGATTAGATAAATCTTTTTTTTGATTATTATAATGTTCTAACATATTAGAATGCTTTAACAATTCTTTATGATGTTGATTCGACTCTAAAGCAATCCTACTTTGTAATTTAGCTAAATCACAAAGTGATAAAAACAAATTTAAGTCTTTATTATTAAATACCGTTATACCATAAAAACTAATAAATAAAAACCAAAAAATAACTGTAATCGGCATAGGAATCAAAGTTATAAAAACAAAAAAAATAACTGATATCGTATTAAAAGTAATTCCTTTTGAAACCCTCTTACCACAATCATCAACCAAAACATCATTCTCTTTTTTTCTTTCTGTATTTCTTTTATCAGCACGTTGAATACAATTAAATTCATTCTCAGCATCTACTAATTTTTTTTCAATTTCAATCGAAACTTTACTAATTTCTTCTAGTATTTTATTTATTTTTTCATTATTGTTCATAAAATTCCCCTTTAATCAAGTTAAAATATATTATCACAAGAATATATAATTGTCAAACAAAAAGAACTATATAGATAGTTCTAAAGACGCCTCTAAAGCTTTAGTTAACTGATCAGCACAAGAAGTACCACGACCACGACAATCAATTCCTTTTAATAACTTAATCACTTCCAAAACTTCTTTACCCTCAACAAGTTTACAAATTGCTTTTAAATTACCATCACAACCACCAATAAAAGAAACATCATAAAGACATCCATCTAAAATTTTAAAATCAATTTTAGAAGCACACACTCCCTTTGTTTTATAACTATTCATCTAAACACTCCTTTTTTTTAAATTTAATAATTTTATCATTATGTTTTAAATTTTTATCTAATAATTTTTTTAATTCCTTTTTAAGTAAAACAACATCTTTTTGTTGCACTAATGTTAAATCAGGTAACAACAATTTCAAATATTCATCATCAGTTAAATTTTCTTTACAAGCAAGATTATATTTAGTTAAAATTTCATTAAGCAAAACTTCATCTAAACAATCCAAACTAAAATCAAACATTTCTACTAAAAATTGAATAATTTTACAATCAAGTACATAGCCAAAATAATAAATTAAATAAATACTACTAATATCATTTTCCTCAGCTACATCCAAAATCATAGATAATATCTTATTATAAACAACATCCTCAAAACTTTCCCAATGCTCAAGCGAGTTATTAAGACTATCTTTAATATCCTGTAAATAAAAAATATCTAAAGCAACATGTTCAGCTAAAAATTTATCAAAAATAGACAATTTCTCAAGAATAAAATTATTAAAACCATACTCCATCAATTCTTGCTTACTCTTAAACCTTTTATGAATCTCAAAATATAAATCAGTTTCATTCTGAAAATCATACAAAAAAGATTCCGTTAACATATTTAAAGAACTAGGATAATCAGAATTATTATTTAAAATAAAATAAAAACCCTGATACAAATTAAAATCATCACTAGCGTAAACATCGACATTTTTTTTAGCTTCACTTATGATTTCACTCATAATATTTTCAAAAAAATTAAGTAAATAAGCAGTTTGCTTCGCATTAAAATTAATTTTTATAATAAGAGCATAACATATAACTTCAAAAACTTCACCTATCATGACCTCTTTATTTAAATATTCATCAATTATTTTAAAACAAATATCAGGATTGCTTTTGAAGATATTTAAAACCTCACAAACAAACTTGTAATCATCTTTTAAAGAGTGATCACAATTTTCAAAATAAGTTAAATTTTTAGTCTTTTTTATAATCCATAACATTGTTTCTGAATTATTACACACATTCTTAAAACCCTCTTTATTACCATTAATACAATCTAACAAACCCGTATAATTTATCATCTAAATCGCCATCCACTTTCAGTATAACATAAAAAATGTCTATCTCAATATTTTTTTATATTAAATAGTAAAATATTATCCATTATCACCTAAACATTTATTGGTTGAAATTTAAAAATTTTATCACGCTTACCTATATTACTATTAATTAATGATTTTAATTCTTTTTTCATTAACATAATTTCTTTTTGTTCTTTTAAACTTAAATCAGGTAAAAGTAATCTTAAAAAATCATCACCACTCAAATTATTTTCAAGTGCCATTTTATATTTGCATTCAACCTCATTATAAATTGGCCCAAAAAATAAATCCAATTCAGCACCAGCACTCATCTCTTTTAAAGCTATAATCAAATTTTTATCTAATAAAAATCCAAAATAATAAATTAAATAAAAACCATTAATTTTTAATCTAGCTGTCTTATCATAAACGATATCTATACACTTATTATAAACAACATTAGAAAAAGGTTCCCATTTTTCAACTTCTTTATTTACTTTATTTTTAATATTATCCAAATAATCAATATTAACACCAACATAATCAGCTAAATAACCATCATATTCATTCATAAATTCTAAAATAAATTTATTAATACCATAATCATTTAATTCTTGTTTACTACCAAATTTTTTTCTTATTTCAAAATACAAATTAGATTTTTCATAAAAATTATTAACATATAAATCTGTTAAAACTTTTAATGAATAAGGACGATTTTTTTTAGTTTTCAAAATAAAACAAAAACCACGATAAAAATCAATCTCATCATCACTATTATCATTAGCATAAGTAATAACCTCATTAACAATAACTTTTTCCATATTTAAAAGTATATTAACTAATCTAAAAAAATCCTCACTATCAAATTTAATATCAGAACTAACAACATAACTAAGAAGTTCAAACCCCTCACTAAGTACTTGCTCTTTATTTAAAAAATAATAAATTAATTTCCAACAAATACTAGCATCATTCTCAAATATTTTTAAAACATTAATTAAAAAATCACCATCAGTTTTCAAACCATCATCACACTTAAAATATAAAGTGTAATCCTTAGTTTTTTTTATAAGAGCAATTATCGTTTCAGGATTATTTTTTATTTTATCAAAACTACCATCTATGTCATTAATACAATCTAACAAATCCTCATAATTAATCATCTAACTCTCCTTTCATTTAAAATGTAACATAAAAAAGCATTTCTGCTTTAATTTTTCACAATTGTTTTAACACAATGACCACAATAATAATCTCTTATATTAGAAATTTCTTTACAAATAATATTTAATTTTTGTAAAGGAATCATAATTTCAAAATCTTTCAAATCATCTACATTAAAAGTTTTACAATCAGTTTCATTAGTTAAAAACTCCTCTAATTGAGGACTAATTTTATTACAAGCATAAGCTAGAAATTTTTTAACATCCAAACCATTATCTATTGCAACAAAAACTAATTTTTCAATAATACGATTCATTAATTTTATATCAAAATTATCCCACTCATTATAAAATAATTCCCATTTATCCTTACACAATCAAATAAATGATTCTTTTCTTTTAAATACTCACCTAAAACATGGTCGGTACAATCAATTTTTTCATATAAAAATTTTTTATAACTAGCCTTAAATTCATTTTTTGAATTAAATTGAGAATGACACAAAAATTCAAAATCATTCTTATCAACAAATAATCTTATAAACTTCTGAGCCATAAATTCCACAAGCAAAGGATATTCAGAAAACTCTTTAATAACAACTTCAAAACCATAACCATAATCACCATAAACCTTGTTATAATGAACAAAATTCTTACAACGATTCATTATAGTTGAAGAAATTGTATTTAAAAAATCAGCATTATCTTTTTCGATGCTCTTATCAAAACAAACATAATTAGAAGCAAAAATTAACAACTCCGTTTGATATAACTCCTTATCAATAGGAATAAACAAATTAGAAATAATATCATAAACATCATTTGGTTTATTTCTTAAATTAAAAATAACCTTTTTAATAAATTCAATATTCATTTTTAATGATAAAGCACATTCATCATAATATTTAACATCACCAGTTAATTTTATTTTTTCCAAAATATAATCAGTACTACAACTTAAATCAACTACATTACTAACTAAAGTTGGATTATCATTTTTTAAATCTCCAATTTTATTATTTTTTAATAAACTTTTTATTTGCTCTACTTTACTTTTCAAAGCCTTTCTTTGTAACAAACTGAGACTATCTTCATAATTATTTAAAACATTCTCATCAACTTTCAAACCATAAACATTAATTTGTTTACCAACTATTCCTTTTACTAAATCAAAATTCATTTCATAAACATCACAAAATTTACTTAGATTATCATTAATAATATCAGTAATTTTTAAATCATAATCTTTCCAATTAGTTAAAATTAAATTAAATTCATATGATACATGCTCTAACAACTCAGGATAAAGAGAAATAAAATCAGCTAAATAAGTATCCTTTTTAAATACCTCTTCAATTATGAATTTATTATAACCATACTCTTTTAATTCTGTTTTAGTTTTAAACTTTTTATGAACACATGATTCAAAAGAAAAATCACTAATAATATTTTCTAACATAATTACACTTAAAAGTTCCATCACAGCACGACAGTCCTTTAAATAATCATCCGCAAAACAAAAACCCATTCCCAAAAATCTACCATTCTCACCTTGTTTAATAGCTTCTTTTTGAAACAACTTACTCAAATAATGTAAGTAATTATTAACGTTACTTTCTAAAAAAAATCTATCATTATCATCTAGATTTTTTAAATTTTTAAGAGCAGCTATATAAACATCAATCGTATCCTTGTTTACTCTTTTCAAAGTATTACATTCTTTTAAAACTGCCACAACATCAAAAGCATTCTCACTATAAATATTACTAATTTCTTTTAAAAACTCAAAATCATAATTAAAACTCTTATTATATTCAAACAATAAATCAACATTCTTAGTCAATTTCATTAAACCAAGCATAAACTCTTTGTCACACTGACATTTACACCTATCTGCTAAACTCAATCTATTACCAATATAATCATACATTACACTCTTTTTAAACCCCATATATTACTCACTAACCTTATTCATTATTATATTACTTTTTTTAAAACCTTTTTTTTCAATTATATCTCTTACAAATTTATAACTTTCTAAACTAGCATCTAATCCATCTTTTTCTGAATATAAATAATCAAATTCATTACTATTTAAATCCCTTATTTCAAAAATATAATTTCTACCCTTATTACTTAATAATTTATTCAAATAAAAAGTTTGATTTTCATTTAATTCACTAGGAACATATAAACCCAAATAACTATCAACAACCGTCAAAGTCATATGACCTTTTAAAGCTAAATAAGAACCTAAATCATAAATATTTTTATAATCATCATATAAAATACCATACTTCTCACAAAACGCAATAGCACCATCAATATGATTAACTACATGCATACCGACAAACCCATGATCAACATTTAATTCAGAATTAGGTATAATTGAAAGTCTAACCTCAGTTTTAGAATTCATAAAATCACTTCCTCAATTCAAGTATTATACCAAAAAAGTTATTAATATAAAACCCCTAAACTAATAGAAAGTAAAGATGCAATTAATCCAATTAACCAAAACAATTTAACAATATCGTTTTCTTTCCATCCTAATTTTTCTAAAGTGTGATGAATCGGTGTCATTAAAAAAAATCTTTTTTTAGTTAATTTATAATAAAATCTTTGAATCAAACAAGTAACAGTTTCAAGTACAAAAACGATTCCAATTAAAACAAGCAACAACTCAAATCTAGTTAAAATAGCAACACTACCAAGTAAAGCACCCAAAGCTAAGGAACCAGTATCACCCATAAAAACCTTAGCTGGATTAATATTAAAAACTAAAAAACCTAATAACGAACCGACCAAAGCAAAGCAAAACAAACCAATACTTTCATAACCATCTAACCAACCACAATTAAAACTAATTATACCAAAAGTTAAGAAAGCAATTATTGATAAGCCACCAGCTAATCCATCTAAACCATCAGTAATATTAACAGCATTAGATGATGCTACTAAAATAAATAAAATAAATAAACCATAATAAAATCCTAATTCAATTCTCATATCTAAAGTATGAATCCATAATAAAGGTTCATGACCAGCCCTCATAAATAAATAAAAGAAAATAATTGCAATTACAACCTGCAACAACAACTTCATCTTTTCACTTAAACCTTTGTTATTCTTAAATTTAATAATTAAATAATCATCAATAAAACCAATTAAAGAATAACTAAACAATATAAACAAAATAATAATTAAGTTATCATTTAAACTAATTTTATCTAAAAATAATAAACCGCCCATAACCATAACCGTACTAATTAAAAAAATCAATCCTCCCATAGTCGGAGTACCTTTTTTACATTCGTGACTTCTTTGTAAGTATTCACTCAGGTTTTGTCCAATTTTAAATCTTTTTAATAAAGGAATTAATAAAAAACCTAAAATAACAGAAACGATAAATCCAGCCAATAATACCATTATAGCTTTAGTAAGAACCAACATATAATCACCTATTAAATAGTATTAATCAAAATAAAAAAAAGACCAAAGTCTTTAATCTATGATTAAGTAATTACAAAACTCTGAATCAATTACCTAGCAGTAATTTAACCACATCACCCTCATAAATCATAGTATCTAAAACTGGAGATTGATATACAACCTGATCACCATCACCAGAGAATTCAACTTTAAAATTACTTAACACTTTCACAGCTTCCGAAGGGCTTAAACCAATAACATCGCTAACTCTATAATATTTCTTCTCAGGATAAACATACTCCTTATCCAAACCACCTACTCTTTTTTCAATATCTAAAATATCAATTATATCCAGCATGACATTTTTAGCAAGTGGTGCTGCTATAGTTCCACCATATTGAGTAACCCCTTTCGCATTGTCAACTGCAATATAAACAACAACTTCCGGATCATCAGCTGGTAAAAAACCAATAAAAGAAGTTATATAATTATTAACTAAATACTGACCATTTTCTACCTTTTGAGCAGTACCAGTTTTTCCACCAACCCTATAATCAGCTATATAAGCATTCTTACCACTACCATTAGCTACGACTGATTCTAAAGCATAAACAACCTTAGAAGAAGTATCCTCACTAATAACTTTACTATCTATGACGGGGTTATAATCAACTATAACACTATTAGTTTCAGGCTCATTTATACTAGAAACAATATAAGGTTCATATAAAATACCACCATTAATAGCTGCTGATATTGCCGTAACTTGTTGAATAGGTGTTACAGATACACCTTGACCAAAAGCTGTAGTAGCCAACTCTAAATCACCTATCTTATCAACATCAAATAATATCCCACTTGATTCACCATTTAAATCAACACCCGTTTTTTCACCAAAACCAAAACGATCAATATAATCAAATAATTTATCTTCACCCAACATCAAACCCATATTAACAAATCCGGGATTCCTTCTGGTATGAACTTGAACATTCTAGTGTCAAAAAAGAGTTGTTTTTATCAACTTTTTGAAAAGCTAACGACTCTAAATTGTGTTTATTATTATCAAAATCAACTTTGATTTCACAAGGCAAATTATCAAAATCAAAGAATATTTTTAAATGTAAATTTTTCCTGTTTCCATTAATTTTATGAACTTCTATTCTATCAATTAGTAATTGCACTAAGAAAGGTAAATTTTCAAGTACATTAATTTTACTCGGTAAAATTTCATCTAATACTTTTAATTTTTTAGATAGAAAATCTTCTTCTTTTTTTATTTTATTATATTCCTCTAATTTCCCTTCTATTTCTTCAATTTGTCTTGTTAGGTTTTCATTATCTTCTTTGAATTGTTTTTTTGTAATTAAATCATCAGAGTATAATTCAAGTAATTTATTTCTTCTATTAATTAACTTTGATTTATTATTTAAAAACTCATCTTTATTTACAAATATAGAATCTCTCTCTAAAACCTTTTTATAATCATCTTTAATATTTTCAATTATTTCTTTTTTTTGCTCAATTATATCTGTAAATAGTGAATACATAATTTTATCAAGTGCTTTTTCTAAGATTACAGCTGAAGCACAAGACTTTAAACCTTTTGTTCTATATGTATTACAATTCCATACTGGATTATGACTTCTATTAGAACCACCATTTCTAACAAAAGTATTTCCACAATCACCACATACTAGTTTTGAAGTGTATTTATACTTTTCTAAATGTTCATTTGTACTAAGTACAGTTTTAGCAGGCTTCTTTTTTCTTTTTTCATATATTTCATTTGCTTTATCCCAAATTTCCTCAGTAACAATAGCTGGTATTCTATCATCTTTTTCAATGATTTGATTTTCTTTAGCAACATCTACTTTTTTATGAGTTTTATAATCTTCAACTTCTGTCATTCGTGCTGTATAATAACCTTTAAATCTTGGATTAATAATTATTTTAGCTAAAGATGTTGTTGAGTAGATTTGACCTTTACTATTTAGATAACCCATTTCTTTTAAATCTCTGGCTATCCCTGTAAGACCTTTTTTACCACTTGAAAAAACATTAAAAACGTATTTCACCATTTTAGCTTCATGTTCATTAATGGTGAACACTCCATTTTTTTTATCATAACCTATTAATTTACCACCAATAAGTTTTCTATCTTTTATCATTCTATTAATTCCAAACTTAACTCTTTCCGATAGTTTTCTTACTTCATCTTGAGCAAGTGATGACATTATAGTTAATCTAAACTCTGAATCTTCTTGTATTGTATTTAAATTATCTGATAAAAAATATACTACTGTTCCTTGTTTTAATAGATACTGTGTATATTTAATACTATCTACAGTATTTCTAGAAAATCTTGATATTTCTTTTGTTAAAATTAAATCTAAAGTTCCATTAGTAGAATCATTTATCATTTTTAAAAAACTTTCTCTTTTTTTTACTTCTGTTCCACTTAAACCTTCATCGATATATCCATTAACTAAAGTCCAATTTTTATTTTCAGATATTAACTCTTCAAAATATTTTCTTTGATTATCCAAGGAATTTAATTGATCATCCTTATCAGTAGATACCCTAGCATAATAACCAACTCTAAGTGGTAAATCATATATAGTTTTTCCATTCTTTAATTCTTTTCTTACTTCTTTTATATCCATCTTCTTCACCTTCTTTAATTTTAACAATTACTATATTTTTTTGTCAAATCATCAAATATAACTACTTTAATATTTTTAATGACTTTTATTATGATTTAATTCATTAAATTTGTTCTAATTCTTTTCATTCTGCTATGAATGTTATTAGCCATATTATTATATTCTCTAAATGTTAAAGCTCCATCATCATACAAACCTTGATTAATATATAATCTATATTCTAACAATTTATATTCAATAGGAAACTTTTTAGTATCAATTTTTATTTCTATTTCATTATCAATCATAAATTTCCTCATTTCTAATTTAAACATATTTGAATAAATACAAAAAAAGAACAACATCATATAAGTTGACATTATTCTTGTTTCAAATTTATTTCATTATTTTGAGAAAGCAGTATATTTTTAACATAAACTCTAATCTCTTTTTTATCTAATTCGTAGTGAAATGATTCACTATCTATATTAGCAATAGCACTATCTTTTTCCTTTTTTGTAAGATTTCTATTTTGTTTAAACAACACCATAACTCTATTATCTAAAATTATTTTATATTTTACTTTTTCTTTCCCAAAACATTTAACTAAATTATCTAGTACTGGTTTTAAAATTAATTTCTCATTTTTTATTTGTTCTTTATAAAAACTATCTGAATCAGTATCTATATTGTTGGTTGATTTTCTAAATATATTTTCTATTGTATAAAACGTATTTTTTAAATCACTCAAAACTTTTTTATTTCTTTTTACTTCACCTTGCTTATAGATTTTGAATTTATTAAATAAAACAGTATCTCTAATTATAGGATAGCCAATTACAGGGAATATAATAGTTTTATAATGTAATTGCATTACCTCTTCTGGAGTAAGTAATTCTCTACCTATCAAATTAGTTGAAGTATTACCGTTATAATTCATATAACTCATTGAATGCGAAATACTGTTAGACTCAATTGTTTTCTTTCCAAGTTTTTTACTTATTTCTTCTGCTGTATCTAAAGTATTAGTTTTTAAATAAACTAGACCACAGTTATCTAAAATAATTTGAGCTACTTCTTTACCATATACATCATTTAGTTGTGAAAATGATTGTATAAAAAAATAAAACCTAATCCCTCTACTTCGTGCAACTGATACCATAGCTGATATTTCGTTAAGTGGTGGGCAATTTGCAAACTCATCTAAAATAAAATCTACTGGAATTTTTAATTTTTTATCATCATTACTATTTGCTAATTTTACTAACTCTTTATACATAATACCAACAATCATAGTTACTAAACTAAAATAGATTTTATCCTCATCTGGTACTATCAAATAAATTACAACCTGTTCTTTACCTAATATGTTAAAATCAAATTCCGATACACTAGTAACATTAGCAACATTTAAGTCATCAAAAATATTCATCTTCTCACCGAATACAGCAGTTATTGATTTATATGTATTTTCACTTGCCGATAATATTGAAGTTAAACTATCTTTAGATTTAGTTCCATATTCTTTTTTATTTATATACATATTAAATAAACTGAAATTTTTACTATCCATTAGTGAGTTTTGAAATTTTCTAATAGAGGTTAATGTTATTTGATTTTTAGTTATTTTTTTTAACTTATATTCTTCTAAGAAAAAAGAAATTAAACCTTCTAATAAGTTTTTAGCTGAATTATTCCAAAACGGATCTTTAGCCTCCACTTTATCAATCATAATCATTGTTGCTATAGTTGTGATTAATCTATTTGCCTCTGCTAGTGATGATATAGATTTATTTAGATAATCTGTATCTCCGTTTGTTTTATATTCATCTTCATACTTGATGTGTCTATCATATTCATTAATGATAGGCTCTAGCAAATTAATTTTATTGGAACATTCAGGATTTCTAAAATCTATTGTCAAAACTTTATAGTTATTTTCTTTAAACATTTGAGATGTTTTATGAAATATCTCTCCTTTAGGGTCTGTTATAAACACACTTCTTTTTTCTTTTGAATTAGCTATAAATGTACAACTTGGAATAACTGATGTTACAGATTTTCCAGAACCAGTTGAACCTAAATAAACATAATGTGGTGTTTGTCTATCAAAATATATTTTTTTTAAGTCATTTGAAAAAAGAATCGGAAAACCCGATTCTTTAATGTTATGTATATTCTCTTCTTTAAAATTTTTCTTTATTTCTTGTTTAGTAGAAAATCTAGCTGAACCATGTTCATTTCTATTTTTAACTTTTCTTTTAGCAATTAACGGTTCAACAAAAATAAATAATAAACAAAATATTATTAATACTGCTACTATTATTAAATTATTCATTATACCTCCTTAAATAAAGGCACAAAAAAATCAATCCCTATACAAGCAGATTGACCACTACATCAGACAATACTTCATCTGACATATTAATTATACCTCTTTATAAAATAAACATCAATATTTTATTTTACATATTCATCATTATTTACAAACAATTTACAAAATTCATCTTTTG
>CAYJJY010000036.1:0-12877 GCA_964370615.1 uncultured Muribaculaceae bacterium | reverse complement strand
TATGTATCTAGATGAAAACAAAGAAACGATTGATTCATTAAAACAATCTCTAGGTAATGATGTTAACTATTTAATAGAAAATCGTCAAATAGTCACAGAAAATGAAAAACAAATTAAATATTTGTATAGTATAAACGAATCTAGTTCAGAAGAAATAAAAGAACATTTTAGTTATTCAAAAACCAGAATTGATTTAAAAAGAACATTAGAAAGTGAAGGTTATAGTTGTGAATAAAATCATTTTAATTATATTAATCTTATTAACTACAGGATGTTTTAATGAAAACACACAGGAAAACAACCCTGAAAACAATCAAACTGAAAATACAGTTCCAAATGATGAACAAGAAGAAACACCAGAAATTGATAAAACAATTTACAATGATGGTTCAACATTTAAAAAAGAATATGAAGCTCTAAACGGTGAATATAGTGAACTTGAGTTATCTGCAGATATTTATGTTAATTACTTAAGCTTAGAAGAAACAGTCAATTTTTTAAATAATGATACAGGAATTATTTATTTTGGTCGACCAAGTTGCCCACACTGCCGAGTAATAATTCCTACTTTACTTGATGAAAGTAATAAACAGGGATTCGGTATTAATTATGTAGATATTTCTAAAATTGATAAAGAAAATTCCAGTTATACTGAAATTATAGAATATTTAAATGACTATTTAAGAACATCAGAAGGAGAAAAAGTATTGTATGTACCACATGTGTTTTTTATAAAAGATGGACAAGTGGTTTATGATAAATTAGGAAGCGACACTGAATACAATTTAATATATTTATATACTGAAGGTATTAATAAAATAAAATAGATTAAAAATATAGTAATCTATTTTTTTTTAGTGTATAATTATAGTAGGTGATACTATGAAAACAGTAATAAAAATAACGTTAGGAATTATAATTTTATGGTGCGTAGTACTTTTATTTAATTTTTTCTTAATGACAAATAACACAAAACCAATAATTGTCTTTAATTCTACTAGTTATGAGTATGAAGGATATACATATCATGAATATATATCTTTGGGATATAAAGTTATTTTAAAAGAGCAGGGTTGGCTAAAAGAAAGTAAAATAACATTTATTTGGACTGAAAATATTCCGGATATGAAATTTATAATTCATGACAATACTGAACCAACAAGTTGTGTTGAAAAACCATTTTATGAAACAGAACACTATGAATACTATTTTGATTGTTACCGCGAAATAACAATTGAAAAAGATGGACAAACATATTCAGTAGTTGAAGCACTTGATAAAAACATAATTACAATGGAAGAACTTTCAAATCGAATAGAAGTAATAAAAGAACCAAAAAAATTAGTTACATATGAATTGAGTAGTTCATCATGTAATATATTTTCAGAAAATCCAAGTTACTTAAAACAACTTGAGCCTGGTTTAGCTACTTACTGTTTAGATAAAGCTAGTGTTTATGTTAATTCAGAGTATTATTCTAGTATAGACAAAGCATATAATAATGTTTTAACATTTGAAGAAATTATTTTAGAAATGAACATCATTAATGAATATGAAAATGGCGCTAAAATGTATACCGATAAATATTATTATATAAACGTCTTAGAATGCCCAAATAAAAATGTTGTAATCGGAAACTCAGATATGGTGTATTATGACTTTATGTGTAATTAAGGAGAAAATATGAAAATAATATGCGCAGGTAATGTATCATATGATATTACATTCCCAATTGAAGAATTTCCAGAAGAAAACACCAAAAACCGATTAACAAAAAGAGTTGAATGTGGTGGAGGTCCTGCCTCTACAGCAGCTTATCTATTAGGTAAATGGGGAATAGATGTAACTTTTGCCGGAGTTGTTGGAAATGATTTGTATGGAAAAAGAATTAAAGAAGAATTTGAGCAAGTTAATGTTGATACGAAATATCTAAAATTAAGTGATGAATTTGCTACTACAACAAGTTTTATACTTGCAAACAAAAAAAATGGAAAAAGAACTGTTTATACCCATCGATCTGATGAAATGAAACTAACTGATTTGGCTTTAGACTTTAAACCTGATATAATATATTTAGATGGTCAAGAAGTAGATGTTTCAAACCAATTATTAGATACATATCCAAATAGCTGTAGTATCATAGATGCCGGAAGACCTAAACCAGAAATAATAGAACTTTGTAAAAAAGTAACTTATGTAGTGTCTTCTTTAGAATTTGCTAAAGAAGTTACAAAAGTAGATGTGGATTTTAATAATTTTGAAACTATTAAGCAACTTTACTATGAAATGAAAAAATTATTTAAAGGAATTGTTGTTATTACACTAGAAGCAAAAGGAAGTTTAACTGAAATAGATGGCGAAGTTAAAATTGTTAAATCAATTGAAGTCGAAGCGGTTGATTCAACTGGAGCTGGTGATATATTTCACGGAGCGTTCACTTACGGAATAGTAAATGGATTCAAACTTCAAAATATATTAGAAATAGCTAATGTTACAGGTGCTATTTCAGTAACTAGGTTAGGTGGTAGAAATTCAGTTCCAGAATTAAAAGAGGTAGTAGATGTCTATAACGAGTCTAAACGAAATAATATTTATTGACAATCTACCAACCCTAGATATTCATGGATATGACCGGGATTCAGCTAGAGTAAAAATTAATGATTTTATAAAAGACCATGTAAAAATGAAAAAAAACGTAATAGTTATAATTCACGGTGTTGGACAAGGAATTTTAAGAACAACAACATGGGATGTTTGTAAAAAAAATAAAAGCGTGAAAGAATTTAAAAGTTTCTATCACAATCACGGATGTACAGTAATACTGTTACAAAAATAAATATTTTTAAAAAGTTGACAAAAATTAAATTTATGGTATAATATATTGCGCAACGAGGTTAATAGACACAAATTCATTGAAATTATTGATGAAATTGACAAAAACTATTAATCATGGTACAATACATTGCAATAAATTTAAAGGGGGAGAATTTATGTACGAAGAAAAAAGAAGTTTATCAATTAAAGAAGTAGTAATTCAATTATTAATTGTATTATTATTCGTTTTTATCTTAATTTGGTTATTTCCAACTAAAGATTATTTAACAGATTCACAAGGTGAAGGTGGCGACATTTCAGGAGCTATCGAAGATGCTTTAGATAAAAAATTAGAAGCATTATATGGGCGTTTATTCGCTGACAATATGAACGATATGAAAGTAGCTGCTCAAGGGTATTTCACACTTGAAAGATTACCAGAAAATATCGGTGATACAATCACATTAACATTAGAAGAAATGTATGAATTAGATTTATTATTAGAATTAAAAGATAGTAATAATGAGTCATGTGATGTTACAAGATCATATGTAAAATTAACAAAATTAAGCACAGAATATCAAATGACTGTTCAATTAACTTGTTCAGATTATTCAGATTTCATTGTAGTTTACATGGGATGTTATGATTACTGTGATGGTTACATTTGTGAACCAGAACAACCAGAAGAAGAAGGTGAGGAAGGCAAAGTTCCAACTCCACCAACTCCACCGGTAGATCCAACTCCACCAGTAGATCCAAATCCACCAGTAGACCCAAATCCACCGGTAGATCCAGAACCACCGGTAGATCCAGAACCTGAAGTAAAAGAGTATATCTATGAATATTATAGAACTACTCAAAATGAATATTCAGCTTGGGGACCTTGGACAGAGTGGTCAACTACATCAAAAACAGTTGATAATTTAACACAAGTAGAAAAAAGAACAGAATATAAAATGATTAATGATGGTTCAGGATACGGAATCATCGGTTACAAAAATGTAACAACAACAGAATATATTAAAGAAACACACTATAGAACAGAGTCACAACAAGTTCAAGTAGGTGTTAAAAAAGAAACAGTTGTTGATCAAGTTAAACCATTATTATATGATACAACAACTAACACAGTTTATGCTGATCCAATCTACACAGCTGGAACATCAGGAAGTTATGGAGAATGGGTGTATCAAGGATATGTAACGTTTGTAGATACTCCTAGTGATACAAATACAGTTAAATATGAATATGTAGGATCAGAACCAGTTTACGAATGCGATGGTTGTTCAATTACAATTGTAAGGAAATATAAAAAATACACAAGAACTTATACAAGTGGTTCTTCAGAATCATATAGTTGTCCATCAGGATATACAGCAAGTGGTTCAGGAGCATCGATGACATGTTCAAAAACAACAACTACAACAGGTACAACACCTAATTGTACAGCACATGGAAGTGGATTCTTTGTATACTCAGGATCATGTATTACTACATATGTAAGAGAAACACCAGTTTATGAAACTGTAAGTGTTCAAATTCCTTATATTGTTGAAGTACCAGTTACAACAACAACAAGAGAACCAATTTATGGTGAAACTCAAGGAGAACCAGTTTATGATACAGTTGTAGAATATCGTTATAGAACAAGAACACAAACATCTATAGCAGGTATTGAGTACAAATGGTCTCATTTAAATGATACAACTTTATTAACAACAGGTTGGGCATATACAGGAAATGTCAAACTAAAAGAAGAAGCGTAAAACGTTTTCTTTTTTTGTTTACATTGCCCTTAAAGTATGGTAAAATAATATTATAATAAACAAAGTAGGTGAAGATAAATGAATGGGTATATTTTTGAATATACAAATGAAAATGAATTTCGTAAATACGAAAGATCATTAAAAAAATATAATATGCTAGCTTATAAAAAAATGTATTTTTCTTATTATCCATCATTTAAAGAAGGAAAATTCGTTGGTGATATTATAGAACAAAATGAATTAATAAACTATCAAGTAAAATTACCAACCGATGCTATGTTTTTAAAAGTTCATGGTCAAATAGTTTTACATTATAAAGTAAACGAAGAAAAAAAATCAGTTATATTAGATAAAATAACTCCGGAAGGAATTCTAGGCGAAGGACATCAATCAGAATTAACAACCTATAAAGGTGTAATGATATCAAAACAAAATTCTGAGAAAGATATGTTTAAAATCAACTTATTAAATATGATCCAAAAATAACTAAAAAGTTATTTTTTTTATATCACAAAAAAAAGTAATCAAATGATTACTTATGTAAATTCTAAATAAATAGATTTAGTATTCGATTGGTGCAAGTGAAGGGACTTGAACCCCCATGCCGTAAGGCGCTAGATCCTAAGTCTAGTGCGTCTGCCAATTTCGCCACACTTGCAATAAAAGTGGTGGACCCTGTAGGACTCGAACCTACGACCGTCCGGTTATGAGCCGGATGCTCTAACCAACTGAGCTAAGGGTCCGTATCTCGTTGGTACTTAATTATAGTATCATATATATTAAGTTTATGCAATATTTTTATAAAAAAAAATAAAAAAAATTAAAATTTAATAAATTGACCTAATCTAAGATTTATGTTATAATATATGCAATATGTGGGAAAAATAATATATATTTATTTGACAAAAAAATATAATTATGTTAATATAACACCACATTCACACAGAGGGGGATTTATATGAATAAAAAAGAAGATTTATATTTAGATTTAGAAGAAAATGCTGAAGTACAAGTAGATTCAATAATCAAAGAAAACAATGGTGAGAAGGTAGATTCAAAAATTAAAGAAAATAAATTAGATATATCTAAAGGTGCACCAACGTTTTTTGAAAAACACCGTAATATTAAATTAGTAGGTTCATTAGCACTTTTAACAGCAGCAGCAATGTATTTCTTTTCACAAGTTACAGCAGAAACACCAAAAACAGAGCCTGCTGTAGAACCAGTAGGAACTGAAACTGAACATGAAGCAGAAATAGAGGTACCACAAAGTTTATTAAATGCTGATAATATTGATGAATTGACTCAACAAATAAAAAGTGAATATGAAGAAATAGATTTATATTTATCAGAAGAAGCAATTGCTGATACATTGATATATATGAATTTGAAAGATATGGCACCTGAAGAAGTAGCGAATACCATGGCTGCAAGAGGTGAAACATATTCAAGGGAAGAATTGCAAGAATTACAAAGCAATGCTATAATCATTGCCGCAGATGTTATGACACACAATTCATTTGATAGAGAATATGCATCTATGAATAGTTTCTTGTTAAATGAAGAAGATATGCAAATAAATAATACAATAGAAAATATGATTCAAGAATTAAAATCAAATACAACAACTCAAGAAAGAAAACAACAATTAGTTGATATTATGAAAGAATTTTTAGTTGCTACCAAAAATCCTGAAAGTGTTAATGGGGGATATATAGATGTAGGAAATAATAAAGTATCAAAAAACGATTTAGATTATGCAATGGAATTTAATGTTCAAAATATTCACTGGGATGTTCTACATAATTATGTTTTAAAATCAGAAAACGAAACAGGAATTGTTTATATGTCAGAAATAGAAAGAACAACTATTGATGATGTACTCAGAGACAGTGGACAGTTAACTAAGTTTAATGCAATAGTAGATAATTGTTTAGATGAATACAAACCATCTATTAGATAAAAACAATCATTTGATTGTTTTTTTTTGTATAATGTAATATAATATTAGTGGTGAGTGTTATGAAAGTTTACAATTCAAAAACAAGAAAATTAGAACAATTTATTCCTAAAAATAAAGATGAAGTAAAAATGTATACATGTGGTCCTACAGTATATCACTTCGCTCATATTGGGAATTTAAGAACATATATATTTGAAGATATTTTAGAGAAATCTTTAAACTTCATCGGTTACAAAGTAACAAGATGTATGAATATAACAGATGTTGGTCATTTAACTAGTGATGGTGATACTGGTGATGACAAAATATTAAAAGGAGCTATTAGAGAAAATAAAACAGTATATGAGATAGCTGATTTCTACACAGAAGAATATTTTAAAGATTGTCAAAAATTAAATATAGCTAAACCATCAATTGTAAAAAAAGCATCAGATGAAATAGAAATGTATATAAAAATGATTGAAACATTAATAAAAAAAGGATATGCATATCAAGCTAATAACAATGTTTATTTTGACATATCAAAAACAAAAGATTATTATGAGTTGTCAGGGAAAAATCCAGAAGATTTATTAATAGCAGCTAGAGAAGATGTAACAGAAGATATTCACAAAAAAAATCCCGCTGATTTTGGATTATGGTTTACAACATCAAAGTTTGAAAACCAAGCTATGCAATGGGATAGTCCTTGGGGAAGAGGTTATCCAGGTTGGCATATTGAATGTAGTGGGATAAGCATCAAATACCTTGGAGAATACATTGATATTCACTGTGGAGGAGTAGATAATATATTCCCACACCACAGTAATGAAATAGCTCAATCAGAAGCTTATTTAGGTCATGAATGGTGTACATACTGGATGCACGGTGAACATTTAAATGATAACACTGGAAAAATGAGTAAATCAAAAGGAGAGTTTTTAACAGTTTCATTATTAGAAGAAAAAGGTTATAATCCCTTAGCTTATCGTTTAATGTGCTTACAATCACATTATCGCAACCAATTAGTATTCTCATTCGAAACATTAGAAACAGTAGAAAACAATTATAAAAAAATAAAAAATAAAATTTTAAATTTAAAACAAGAAGGAAATGTCGATTCAAATATAAAAGAAATATATCTTGATAAATTTAAAAAAGCCATTGAAAATGATTTAAACACATCATTAATGGTAACTGCACTATTTGATATTTTAAAAGAAGATACAACAGATAAAACAAAATTAGAAATTATAAAAGAATACGATAAAGTCCTATCATTAGACTTATTAAAAAAAGAAACTATTTCTAAAGAATTAGAAGAATTAATAAATGAAAAAATTACAAAAAGAAATGAATTTAAGAAAAATAAACAATTTGATAAAGCTGATGAAATCAGATTAGAATTAGAACAAATGAACATAAAAATAAAAGATACCAGAGAAGGAACAATATACGAGGTGATGTAAATGGATTTCATAATAGGATTTGATTATTACTATTTAATATTTATAGGTTTTATAATTGTAATTTATGCTCAATTTAAAGTAAGTTCAAATTATAAAAAATACGATAAAATAAAATTTAAAAAAAATATTTCCGGACAAGAAGTAGCGCGTATGATTCTAGACGCTAATGGATTAAATAATGTTTACATAGTTTCAACTAAAGGAGAATTATCAGATCACTACGACCCATCTAGAAAAACAGTTAGATTATCGCAAAAAGTATTTGATAATGAAACAATATCAGCAGCTGCAATTGCAGCTCATGAAGTAGGACACGCTATTCAAGATAAAGATGGGTATATATTTATGAAGTTAAGAGCCGCGCTAGTACCTTTTGTAAACTTAGTTTCATACTTAGGGTACTTTGGTTTAATAATATCAATTATATTCGGTGTTACAACGTATTTAAATATAGCAATATTTATTTTATTAGCTACAATTTTATTTCAATTAATAACATTACCAGTTGAATTTGATGCTTCTAAAAGAGCCAAAGAAGAACTGTTAAAATTAAACATCGTTGATGAGGAAGAAATAAACGGAATTTCTAATATGTTAAGTGCCGCTGCATTTACCTATGTTGCAGGATTAATCAGTAATTTATTACAAGTAGTAAGGTTGATATTAATTGCCCAAAATAGAGACTAGTGGATTATTAATAGTCAATAAACCATATGACTATACAAGTCGTGATGTAGTAAATATTGTAACAAAAAAATTCCAAACAAAAAAAATAGGTCACACCGGAACACTAGATCCCATTGCTACTGGTGTTTTAGTTTTAACAGTAAATAAAGCCACTAAATTAGGAGAAATATTAACATCTGAAACTAAAGAATATATAGCAGAAGCAATACTAGGTTATAAAACCGACACTTTAGATATTACTGGAAAAATAATAGCTACTAAGCCACTAATTAAAGATAATATCAAAGAAGTAGTGAATTCATTTCAAAAAAAATATTTACAAGAAGTTCCAATCTATTCAGCAGTTAAAGTAAACGGAAGAAAATTATATGAATATGCCAGAAATAATGAGGAAGTTATCTTACCGAAAAAAGAAGTTGAAATAAAAGAAATAGAACTTCTAGAAGTAAGACATGAAGAATATCCAATTATTAAGTTTAGATGTCTAGTTTCTAAAGGAACTTATATCAGAAGTCTAATAAATGATATTGCCGAAAGTTTAGAAACATATGGAACAATGAAGTCATTGATAAGAACTAAACAAGGGAACTATAAAATCGAAAATAGTGTCAATCTAGAAGATATAACAGAAGATAAAATTATTGCATTGGATAATATTTTAAATGATTATTTCACTGTAAATTTAACAGAAGAATTAGAATTTAAAATAAAAAATGGTCAAAGAATAAAAAATATTTATAATCACGAATATGTTTTATTTAAAAGTGACAATGTATTAGCTCTTTATAAAGATGAAAAAGGTATTCTAAAACCTTTTAAAATGTTTGTTTAAAACTGAATATTTTCAGTTTTTTTCTTGCCAAAAACATTAAAAAAATGTATAATAATTACTGAAAAAGAGGTTATTATGAAAAACGTAGTAGAAAAATTAATTGAATTAAAATTAAGTAAACATAACAATACTGAAATCGGAGAAATTTTAGGACTATCAGAAACAGGAACTAGAAGATTTATAAATCAATTAAAAGAACATTATCCTAAAGAATATGAATATTTGAAAAATATATCATATCAAAATAATCCAGCTATTTCAAAAAGAAAAAAAGAAGAAAAATTAATCGAAATGTTCATGACAAAATTTAGCTTAAGTAAAGAAGCAACAGTTAAAATATTACAGGAAAAAAATATCGTATTATCTATAAATGCAATTGAAAAAACAGACGAAGACCTTCATAATTTAACAACAAAATCAGCATACAATATATCCGATTCAGCCCTTGAATATATAGCTAACTATATGATAGAAAAAAGATTAACAATTGATGATTTAAATGAACAATTCAAAGGAAATAACATCGATGAAAATTATTTTTATCTAGCCATAAATAAAATTTTAAAAAGAAAAAACGAAAACTTATACAATCAAGTTCAAGAGATGATACAAAAAAAGATGGATACATGGTTTGAACAGTACCAAACATTTTTAGGATACTCAGGTGAGGAAAAAGAACGAATTGATTGTGTGAAAGAAGCAACAATAAAGTATGGTCTTTCAACAAGAAAAATGGTAAAAAATTATAACTTAGAAGTATCTCACACGACGATTCATAATGATAGACAAAAAATACTTCAAAGCAGTTCAGAAATATTAAAAAAAAGAACAACTGAAGTAATCAATGTAAATACCCCTGATAGTATTAAGAAAAACGAAGTTAAAAAAAGAGTTTTATTATCATTCGAACTATTTAAACAAGGTTTTACAATTGAAGAAATAAGTACAAAAATGAACGTTTCCTACGATGTGATATATAGGGATTTAACTCATCGATTAGAACGAATTTCTACTGAAGATAGTATATTAGTAAAAGAAATTTTAAAACAAAATAAATTAAATAATTTAAAGCAAAATACATTGCAAAAAAAGGAAAAATAGTGTATATTATATATGTACTTGTTTCTAGGACATAAATTACTCCAATTTATATCTTGGATCTAAGCGAATTTATATTGAGAGGAGAATTTAAATGGCATTAACTAAAGAAAGAACAGCTGAATTAGTTGCTAAATTTGGAAAAAATGAAACAGATACTGGTTCAATCGAAGTACAAATCGCAATCTTAACAGAAGAAATTTCAACTTTAACAAATCATTTAAAAGAACACAAACATGATCATCACTCAAGAAGAGGATTATTGAAAATGGTTGGTAAAAGAAGAAGTTTATTAAATTACTTATTAAAATCTGATGTAACTAGATACCGTAATTTAATTAAAGAATTAAAATTAAGAAAATAATTGTTAGGCACTCGTTTTTGAGTGCCTTTATTATAGAAGGAGTTTTTTATGAAAAAAACATTTGAATATGACTTTAGAGGAAGAAAATTAATCATTGAAACAAATGAAATGGCAAAACAAGCTCATGGCGCAGTTTTAGTAAGATATGGTGACACTGTAGTATTAACAACATCAGTAGTATCAAAATCAGCTAATGTTTTATCAGATTTTTTTCCATTAATGGTTTTATATAACGAAAAACTATACTCAGTAGGTAAAATCCCAGGTGGATTTATCAAAAGAGAAGGAAGACCAACGGAAAATGCAACACTAGCAGCTCGTATGATCGATAGACCAATGAGACCTTTATTTCCTGAAGATTTCAAAAATGAAGTTCAAATCGTTAATACAGTATTGTCAGTAGAACAAGATAATACACCAGAGTTAACAGCTTTATTTGGTTCATCATTAGCAACATCAATATCTAAAATACCATTTAATGGACCAGTAGCCGGAGTTAAAGTAGGATTAGTAGATGGAGAATATATAATAAATCCAACATGTGAACAAACAGAAAAATCATTAATAGATTTAACTGTGTCAGGAACAAAAGAAGCAATCAACATGGTTGAAGCATCATCAAAACAAGTTTCAGAAGAAGTAATGTTAAAAGCATTAATGTTTGGACACGAAGCAATCAAAGAATTAATAGCTTTCCAAGAACAAATTATTGACCAAATTGGTGAAGAAAAAATGACTTACGACGTTTTAGAAATTACAGAAGAATTAAAAAACGAAGTTAAACAATTAGTTGGAAACCAAATAGATCAAGCATTAAGAATTAAAGATAAAATCGAAAAATATGAAACAATAGATGAAATTAAATCATCTGTAGTTGAAAAATATATCGACGAAAATTTAAAAGACCAACAACAAAAAGAACTAACAACAAAAATAAAATTAATTTTAGAAGAAATCGAATATCAAGATTTTAGAAAAATAGTTGTTGATGAAAAATTAAGAGCTGATGGAAGAACAATGACAGAAATAAGAACATTATCAACTGATATTGATATCTTACCAAGAACTCACGGTTCAGCTTTATTTACCAGAGGACAAACTCAAAGTTTATCAGTAACAACATTAGGAGCTTTAGGTGAACACCAAATCTTAGATGGTTTAAGTATGGAAGCATCAAAAAGATTTATTTTACACTATAATTTCCCACAATTTTCAGTAGGGGAAACAGGAAGATATGGAGCTCCAGGAAGAAGAGAAGTTGGACATGGAGCTTTAGGTGAAAAAGCCTTGTTACAAGTAATCCCTTCTGAAGAAGAATTTCCATATACTATTAGAGTAGTTTCAGAAATATTAGAATCAAACGGAAGTAGTTCTCAAGCAAGTATATGTGCTGGATGTATGAGTTTAATGGCAGCAGGAGTACCGATTAAAGCTCCGGTTGCAGGTATTGCTATGGGACTTATCACAAATGGTGATGAGTACACAATCCTAACAGATATTCAAGGTTTAGAAGATCATTTAGGAGATATGGACTTTAAAGTAGCTGGAACAAAAGATGGAATTTGTGCCTTACAAATGGACATCAAAATAAAAGGTGTCACTGAACAAATATTGAAAGAAGCGCTAGAACAAGCAAAAGTAGCTCGTCTAGAAATTTTAGATGTAATAACTACACAAATTAGTGAACCAAGAAAAGAAGTAAGTAAATATGCACCAAAAACAATGATATTTACAATCGATCCTGCTAAAATAAAAGATGTTATTGGTCGCGGTGGTGAAATGATAACAAAAATTATTTTAGAAGCAAGTAACGTTTTAGCTGTAACCGATATAAATGCTGTAAAAGTAGATTTAGAAGATGATGGAAGAGTAATAATCTACCACTCAGATCAAGAAATAATC
>CAYJJY010000035.1:0-12940 GCA_964370615.1 uncultured Muribaculaceae bacterium | reverse complement strand
ATTGGTCCTAAATGTTTGTCTAATCTTGATTCGATTACTGTTCCCATAGCATATCTATTTGGATTAGCTTGGTAATTATTCATTTCTGAAACTAATAAAATATTATCTAATAATTCATCTACTCCAGTTCCGTTTTGAGCTGAAATATTTGTTACTATTGTATCTCCACCCCATGATTCAGGTGTTAATCCGTATTCTGTTAACTGAGTTAATACTCTTTCTGGGTTAGCGTCTGGTTTATCAATTTTATTAATTGCTACTAAAATTGGTACTCCAGCTGCTTTAGCATGATCTATTACTTCTTCAGTTTGTGGCATGATTCCATCATCAGCTGCTACTATAATTATAATAATATCTGTGATACTGGCTCCTCTTGCACGCATTTCTGTGAAGGCTGCATGTCCTGGCGTATCAATAAATGTTATATGTGAATCTTTTACTTTTACTTGATATGCACTGATAGCTTGAGTAATTCCTCCAGCTTCTTTAGATGCTACATTAGCTGTTCTAATATAATCTAACAAAGTTGTTTTACCATGATCAACATGTCCCATAATTGTAACTACTGGTGCTCTTCTAACTAAATCTTGGTCATTATCATTAATTTCAAATTCCTCAAAATTAGAAACGTCTTGAGTTTCTTCTTTTTTTAATGTTCTGTTATAATCTAATACTAAGATTTCTGCATTTTCAAATGAAATAGCGTTGTTAATAGTTGCCATTATTCCTAATGAGAATAATTTTTTAACTAGTTCACTGCTATTAATTCCTAAAGCTAACGCTAATTCTCCTACTGTCATATTTTCTTTGTATAAAACAACATCATTGCTTACAGTATTTGTATTACTCATTAACTTTTCTTTATTTTTATACATTTCTTTTCGTTTATTAGCAAAATCTTTTTTCTTAGATATTTTATCTACTTTTTTCTTTAATTTTTCTTTTGTAACATTATTTTCTACATCTATTTTTGTTGTTTCAATTATTTCGTCAGCAATTTGATCCATTTCTTCATAACTGGCATTATCTAAATTCGTAATATCCTCATCACTTAGTAAATCATCTTCATTACTAACTTTTATGCTTAATTGTTCACATTTTCTTAAAATTTCTGCTACTGTTTTATCAACATCAATTGCGTATTCTGCAACACTCATCATATAAAACACCTCCTATATTTTTTCTAATTCTTCAAATAATGAATCCTCAACCTCTATTTCTAACATTTTATTTAAAACTTTTGTTTTTTTGGCTTTTTTAAATACTTCTATATCTTTTTTTAAATATACCCCACGTCCGTTTTGTTTTCCTGTTAAATCAATTAAAACTTCATTTTCTTTGTTTTTTACAATTCTAATTAGTTCTTGTTTTGGTAATTTTTCTCTAGTTACTACACACATTCTTGTAGGAATTTTTCTTGGTTTATTCATTTACAATATTGATTCCCATTTCTCTTGCTTGTTGTAGATTTTTTATGTCTATTTTAAACTTAGTTAATCTTGAAGCTAGTTTTACATTGATTCCTTTTTTACCTATCGCTAATGAAAGATTTTCATCGTCAACAATAACTAATGCTTCATTTTTATCTTCATCAGCTACTAATACTGTTAATTCACGAGCTGGACTTAGAGCTTTTTTGATAAATTCTGTTTTGTTTGAAGTATATTCTACTATATCTATTTTTTCATGACTTAGTTCTTTTAAGATGTTAGCAATACGCGTTCCTTTTTCTCCTATACAAGCTCCTACAGCATCAATATTAGGATTTTCTGAGTATACTGCTATTTTGGTTCTATTACCAGCATCTCTTGCTACACTGTATACTAATACTTTTCCTTCATTAATTTCTGGTATTTGTAATTCGAATAATCTTTTTACGAAACCATAATGAGTACGTGATAATAAGATAAGTGGTCCTTTAGCTCCATTTTCTACTTTTGTTACATAAACTTTGATATTTGATCCCATTTCAATTGTTTCATTTGGAATAATTTCAGTTTTTGGTAATATTCCTTGAGTTCTTCCTAAGTCTATATAATAGTTTCTTAAATCTTCCATTGCAACTAATCCTGTTAGCATTTCATCTTGTTTATCTGTAAATTCTTCAACTATTAAGTTTTTTTCTGCTTCTTTTATTTTTTGAACTACAACTTGTTTAGCTGTTGCGGCTGCTACTCTTCCAAAATCTTTTGGTGTAACTTCTTCTTCGATTGTTTCGCCAACATCGATTCCTGGTACTTCTTTTCTTGCTTCTTCTAAAGTGATATGAATTCTTGGGTCGAAGATATAAGGTTTTTCAATTATTATTGTTGCTCCTTCTTCTTCTGAGTCTTCATCTTCTACTTCTAGCATAATTGGTTCATACGCTTCTTGTTCTTCATCAACTACTACTGTTTTGAATGAGAAAATATGAATATCTCCTTTTTCTTTATTAAGTTCTATTCTAACGTTTGATAATGATTTGTAATTCTTTTTATAAGCACTTGTTAAGGCTAATTCCATAGCTCCATAAATTATTTCAGGATCAATTCCTTTTTCTTTTACTAATAATTCTAAAGCTTGATTAAATTTTTTAATATCCATTATTTATCTCCTTTCTCTTTTGAACAGATGTCTAAAATATAGTTTTCTTCTAATTCTTTTACTGTTTCAAGCATGTCACCTAATAATTGGTTAACTACTACACAATCATTGATATTAATATATCCATTTTCTTTGTCAATAACAATTCTTAAGAAATATGTTCCACTTTCTTTTTCATATGTTATTTCATCTAGAAGATAACCTTTTTCTTTTATAGGTTGTTCAATCAAATTTTTAATTTTTTCTAACATAAAACCTCCATAATTTAAAGAGTGGGTCATCCCCACTCCTTGCTTATATATCATATTATATCACATTTTTGGTTAAAATAGAATATAAATTGTTAATATTGAATTATTAATATATTTTTGGTTTTTTTTTTGATATAATTATAATGGTGATTATATGAAAGAAAATTTAAAAGGTTTAATGGTATTTGTTTACTATTATTTATTTAGCGTATTTAATACTTTACCTGTTTATTTAGTAGGTATTGATTATGGAAATTTAGGTCTTGGTATAAAGGTAACTTATCAGATTATCGTAAATATATTATTTATTATAAGTTTATTTTTTATTTATAAAGATTTATTAATTAGTTTTAAAGATTATTGTAAAAACTTTAAAACATATTTCAAGGATTATTTTAAATATTGGCCGATGGCTTATGGATTAATGATTATTTCTAATATTTTCATTTTACTTATTAGTCCTGGTAATACGGCTAACAATCAAGAGATGATTACTGATATTTTAGTTCAAGCTCCTTTTTATATGATTGTTAGTGCTGTTATTTTTGCACCTATTATTGAAGAAATTGTTTTTAGAAGCTCTTTTAGAAAAATGTTTACTAATGATGTATTTTTTATTTTCATGTCAGGAATCATTTTTGGTAGTATGCATGTAGTTGGTTCTTTAGATAGTTTTGTTGATTTAATATTTATTTTACCTTATTCTGTTCCGGGGTTTGTATTTGCTTATACTTTAGTTAAATCAAAAAATGTGTTTGTACCGATGCAACTTCATTTTATTCATAATGCTTTTTCAATGATTTTAACCTTAGTTGCTATTTCATTATTATGAGAAAATTTATGATTATTTGTGCTTTTGTAATTGGATTAATAATTTGTACTTTTTTATATGCTCTACTGATTGGAACTAAGGGATTAGTGGTTAAAGAATACAATGTTATTAATAAATTAATTGATGAGAATAGTGGTATGAAAATTGTTCATTTATCTGATATCCATTTTGCGAATGGTTTTGATGGTGAGGATTTAAATAAAGTGGTTGATGAAATAAATCGGATTGAACCTGATATTGTATTCTTTACTGGTGATTTAATTGAAGAAGATAAAACTTATGATAAGCAAGAGTTAGTTGCTGCTTTAAGTAAAATTGATGCGTTACTTGGTAAATATTTTATTTGTGGTAATCATGATTTAGAAAATGATGCTAGTATTATCCTTACTGAAAGTGGTTTTGAAGATTTAAATAATTCTTATAAAGTTTTATATCATAACCACCCTTTTATAATTTCTGGTATTTCTAGTAATATTGAATCTGATATGAGTATTTCTGATAAGGTTATTGAGTTTAATTCTTATATAGAAAGTAACAAAGATATTTATTCGATTTTACTTATTCATGAACCTGATTATATTGATGATCTTGACTTATCTAATTATGATTTAATTTTAGCTGGTCATTCTCATGGTGGGCAAGTCAGATTACCTTTCATTGGTAAATTATATACACCTATTGGAGCTTTAAAGTATTATGATGAATATTATAAAGTTTTGAATAGTGATTTATATATAAGTAGTGGTTTAGGTAATTCTTCTTTACCTATTCGTTTGTTTAATAGACCTTCAATAAACTTTTACAGATTATCAAATAAATAAAAAAATCATAGATTTATTTCTATGATTTTTATTTTATCCATAGTGAAACTCTTGTTCCTCTTAATTCGTGTGCACTTCCATCGCTATTTCCAAAAGCAAATAAACCTGCATAATCTTTACTGCTATTATTACCGCCCCTTAAGAACCAAGAATTATTTGAATTAGGAAAGTTAGCAGCATCTCCGTACCAACTTGTCGTTTCACGTGTTGCATCTCCATACTTACCCCTTGAATAATCTGTGTTTGAAGTACCATAAGGATAACTTATATAGTATTTAAGTTGTGGATAATTATCAGTTTCAAATTTTGAATTCGATAGTATTAGCTGACCTTCATTTTCGGTTACACCCATCGTATATTCATATGTTCCACCGCTCATATCAAATATACCATTAATATTGCCAGTTGTAGACTGATTATATACTGTTTGAGTTCCATACATATTTAGACACTCTTCACTTTTATCTGCATTTGCTGTATTAGCACCACACCCGGTAATATTAGTGTTATTTATAAAAACTTCACTATTCATTCCATAAATTGAACTACTTAAATAAGCAGCAGCTCCCCATTCATTATTTTTCATAATATGAGACTCAGTTGTATTTAAATTATATATATTGTCAATTTCTAAAACTGAAAAATAAAATTCTGATATAGATAAATCTGATTGAATAATTTCATTAGGTAATATAGTTGGTTGACTTAAATTACCTGTTAATTCAAATTTACCAGTCCAAAACCCATTTATTTCTATAATGTTTCCGTTTTCAGTATAACTAAATGCTGGATGAACGATTAAATCTTCTTCATTACTAGTTATTTCTGAAAAGTTAATTTCTATTTCTTTGTTATCATTTGTATCATTTACAGTATCTGTATCAAACATTTTATAACTAAAGCGTGGTATCCATACAAACATCATTGCAATGTTATCACTATATTCTTCAATTGTTATTTCTTCACCTATAGTCTTGGTACTGCTCTCAGTTAAAACGATAGCATTAGCCCATTTTTTATTTTCATAACTATACCACTGTTCAGTTCCATCAACTATAGAAATTGTGCCTTCATTACTAATTATTACTGGTAGCAATCCTTCAGTTAATACTGGGGTACTTTTTCCAAGTAAATCTTCTTGATAGAGGTGGTTATTATTTGAATCAGTAACACAATTTTCTGGACTCAAATCAGCTATTTCCAATAATTTATCATCCGATTCACCTTTTTTATAGCAAATCCCATCAATATAAACAGAAAAATATACAACTCCTTCACTATTTATTTTTAAACTACCAAATTCTGGTTTTTTATTTGTTGTTGTTATTAAAGAATACAAATTATCAGTTCCATTAAATTTATCTTGCAATTCTTCAGTTAAAATTGTTTGTGCATAAAATGTTTCAGCACTAGATAATAGTAATTGTGCTTGTGATCTGTTTGCTGATAATTTAGATTCTTCTATAACTTCCAAAATAATTGGTGTTGCGATTAAAGCTATTATTGCTAAAATAATTATTACTGCCAAAAGTTCTATTAATGTGAATCCCTGTGAATCTAGCTTGTTTATATTTTTAATCTGCATTATTTTAATTACCTACTTTCTACCTATAATAATTTTACCATTTTTTTTATTTATTATCAATTTTTAGGAAAAATATAATAGCAAGTTAGGATATAAAAAAATCATAGATTTATTTCTATGATTTTTTATTTACGATATATATATTCATAATTTACGATTAATTCTAAGTCTTCTCGATTATAAACATCTTCTATTGTCATACCAGTTTCAGTAAAAAAATCTTCTTTAGAAACTGAATTATTTAATTTATTAAATGAGTATAAATCATATTTAAGTCGATATCTTTTTCTGACTTCAATAATTTCTTCGCGGTAGCTAGCATTTTCTGCTGTAAGTCTAGATTCTTCGTCCCAAGATGAATAACTTGAGTATTGAAATATTTCTTCATCTTTGTATGGGTAGTTACTTGTTGCTTCAGACATATAAATACTGTAGCTTCTTTTATCACCATTGTACCAACGCCATAAATCATCACGATATCTAAATACTCTTGAACTATCTTCTTTGTCATATTCAACATATAAATCATCTGGGGCTGTTGGTAGATATGCACCACTATTATAATAATATTTTACGTCATCTTCCTCGTAATAGAATCTGTATCCAGTTTTCTCTTCTATATCTCGATAATCTTCTACACTTGGAGCACTTGTAGACCATTCTGTCCATTCAGTTGTAATTTTAGCACTTGTATCTTTTTGGCTGTATCCAGCTGGTTGAGTTGATGAAAAATCGGAATAATTAGCTGTTGGATTTTTATAAAATTTCCATTCCATATCTCTAAACTTATAATAATTTTTATCTTCTACTTCGATTATTATATTTTTAGCATCTGCACTTATTACATCGAATCTGTCATCTAGCGGGTCTGTAATTGGTTCTTCTTCCAATTTTTCTGGTTCATAATATTGAGTCCATGTTGTATAATTTGTTGTTTTTTCTACATAGTTATAAGTTATAATAACATCAATGATATCTTTATTAGGTTCTTCGTCTGATGGCTTTGACCATTCTTCTGAGTATTTAACATCTGTAGTACAGTAATCGCAATTAGTTAAATTTGGTGTTATGATATATTCATCATTAACTCTAGTTACTTTTACTTCTCCACTACAAATATTTTCATCGATTTGAAATTCTTCACTTGATAGATATCCTTTTTCCAATAATTCATCTATTTGAACTGTGATACTTGGTTCTAGTGAATTTAAAACTATAGCTCTATCAGTTAAATATTCAATAGATGCTGTTTCTATATTTTCATATAAATCATTACATTTACTATTTTTTACAATACTTGAAATTATCATAATAATTATTATTAACATAATTATTATTCCAACTATTCCCCCAACAATAAAAAGTAGTTTTTTTGGTTCCATTTTATTTTGTTGTTGAACTGCTTGTTGTTCATAAGTAAATTGTTGCATAATATCAACTCCTATTAATATTTTATCATATTTATAATTTTAAATAAATACTTAGCTATATATTTTAATTGTAATTACATATTTATTTTTTTGATTTATATTATAATCTTCTATGATGAATTTTCCAAGTTTTTTAACGGTTATATTATCTTTGATTTTTAGTTCTTTATTTTTATTAGTTGTTAAAATGTCATTTATCAAAACTTCTTTTTTTGTTATTTTTTTTGAGCTTTCTTCGCGGCTTAGGTTAAATGTTTTTGATACGATTGTATCTATTCTAAGTGAGGATGTGAATATTTTTTTTATGTTGTGTTGTTTTTGAAATTCTATATTTTTTTCTTCTACTGTTTCTATTACAACTTCGCTATTTCCAACGTATAATAAATTATTTTTTATATATTCTTCTATAAATTTAATTGTGAATAAGTATCCACAATCATCCATTACTATTATATCTCCTAGTTTGGACTCTGACAATCCTAGGTTATAAATTGCTCCCATATAATCTTTGTGCTTTAATTTGTTTTTGATTTTCGGGATTATTTTTAAACATATAATGTTATTTGGATAATCGATATTAACTGTAATTATTTTTTTATCAAATAGCTGATTGAAGTCATAAATATTATGTGTTATTTTGATTTTATTTAAAAATGATTTTACCATTTCACTTTGAGATTGATCAAGATATTCGGAACTGAATTCTTTATTTTTCTTTATACTTTCGTGAATATTTTTTAGAAATATTCGTTCTTCTTTACTGTGCTTTTCAAAATTATAATCCATGCTACTCCTTTGTAATTATTTTTATTATTTTATTTATGTATGTTTGTAGTTCTTTTCTTTTATATATGTAGATGTATGATGGGTGGGGTATTTTTATGTATTTAATATTATTATAAAAATATATTTCAAAATTGTTTTTTATTGGTATTTTGTATTTTTTTTCAAATGCTTGTGATACTTGATTTCCTAATAAAAATATAAATTTTGGTTTTAACTGTTCTATTTCTAATTCAATATTTTTAAAGCATTTTTTTATTTCTTCATTATTGGGATATCTTAGTTTATTTTTTTCTAAGGGAACGCATTTAACTAAATTAGATTTGTATATATTATAGTTTTTCAATGATTCTTTTATTGTTTCAATTATACTACCGCTGTTTGTACTTTTATCTAGCGGTGTTTCAGTTGGTGATTTTATTTTTTTGGCAGATAATCCAATAAAAAATATATCAGCTTTGTTGCTGTATTCAATCAGTGGTTCTTGGTTATTGTATAAATTACATTTTTGACATGTTTTGATTTCCTTTAACTTCATATAATACCTCTTGTGTATTATATCATTTAAATGAATTTTTATCATTAAAAAAATGTAGAAATTCTACATTATTTTATAGTTTTTAATTCGCCCATGCGTGATGTTGGAGTAAATCCTTTTTCGGCTTTTAAAACATCTTGAATTCTATTTATTACAGTTGCGCATGTAAGTTCTACTGTACATGGTCTTTCAATAATTAAATTAGTATTAGGTTCTCCTATTACGCTCCAATTGTTTTTATCAAAATCTTCTTTAGAATATACTTTACCAATGCATTCAGCTTCAATTGTAATTCCTTCTTTTGTTTTTGTTGTTACAACTGCACTCATTCCTGTTGCCATTCCTTTTTTTACTGTCATATTTAATGTATTAGAAACAATATCTTCTTGATGAGTTTGAGCTACACATTTTTGTGTTTGTTCTAAAACTGTTAATCCTAATTTATCACATAACCATCCATTTACATTCCACATGTAACTTGGTAAAAATTCACCGTTTTTAATTAATAATTCTCTTTGTTCTTTAGTAATATTATCAGCACTGGCAATTGTTGTTTCAAATTCTTCTATTGTTAGTCCAGCCCCATGAGCTTGCGCTAATGCAATTCCATAATCTTCAACATTATAAGAACTACTACCTTTTATTTCATTTATTGTTTGGGTTGCACCGGCAATTGTTGAAATTAGATTTCCCCAAAATGCATCTTGGTATCCACTTCCTGTTATTACACAATTATTTTTTTTAGCTAGTTCATCTATCTCTTTTGTTAGTGTTGGATGTGAATTGTGTGGGTAGAATGCTTCTTCACATGTTGTGATTGCATTTATTCCTAGTTCAGCACATAGTAATAATATATCCTTAACGTCATTTAATAAACTCATTGTAGTTACTATACAAACGTCAGGTTTTGTTCTTTCTAATTCTTCTCTTGCAGATTCACAGCTAACTATTTTAATATTTTTTTCTTCACAACCAATAACTTCACTGATATCTTTTCCTATTAATTCTGGATTGATATCAACAGCTCCTACTATTTCCATTCCTTTTTCAATTGCATAACGCATTGTGTAGATAGACATTTTGCCACATCCATATTGAAATACTTTAATCATAATTATCCTCCTTAGTATCTAATTTAATTATATATTTAAATTTTTGTTTTGGCAAGTGAGATTTTTGTGAACTTTTTTTATTTTTGTTCATATTATTTAAAATTTGTTTTATAATACTTGTAATAGATTCAAAAAAATACTATAATATTGATGGTGAAAATATGAAAAAAATATATATTATTCAAACTCATTCAGGAACTTTTCCTGCTAAGTTAATAAAATTGGTTACTAGACAGAACTATACTCACATTTCTCTTTCTTTGGATAGAAGTATGAAAAAGATGTATAGTTTTGGTAGAAGAACTACTAATAATCCTTTTAATAGTGGTTTTATAATAGAAAGTATTAATGGTTCTTTTTATAATAAATTTTCTAATACTATGTGTCGTATTTATGAAATAGAAATTCCTTATTTTAAGTATTTATCTTTAAAAAATATATTAAAAAAATATGAAAAAAATCCTTTAAAATATGACTATGATATTGCTGGATTGATTATAAAAGCTTTAAGAATTCATATTAAAAGAAAAGATAAGTATGTTTGTAGTCAATTTGTTGGTGAAGTTTTAATTAAAAGTGATATTTACGATTTTAATAAGGCTTCTAATGAAATTCAGCCTATTGATTTTAATAAGCTTCCTTACAAAATAATTTATGAAGGTAAACTTAAAAATTATAATAAGAGTGCTTTATAAAAAAACTTAAAAGATAAATTGTATCTTTTAAGTTTTTTTTAGTATTCACAAAATTTTTATTTATGATTTAGTGTGACAACACACTCCACATGATATGTGTTTGGAAACATATCTACTGGAGTAACTTCTTGGATTATGTAATTACTTTCTAATATTTTTAGATCTCTTGCTAAAGTAAATGGATCACATGATACATAAATAATTTTTTTACAATTACTTTTATTTAGAAAATCTATTGTTTCATTATCTAATCCTGCTCGTGGTGGATCTACTATAATTACATCAAATTGTTTTTTTAAATTATTTACTATTTTTTTTGTAGGTCCTAATTTAAACTCTATGTTTTCTATTTTATTAATTATTTTATTTTTTTCAGCATCTCTTATTGAGTTTTCATTTATTTCTATTCCTACTATACTTTTTGCTTCTTGAGCTAAAAATAGTCCGATTGTTCCACTTCCACAATATAAGTCTAAAATGTTTTTGTTTTTTCCACAGTTTTCTTTTATAATTTGATATAGTTTGTGCATAGAATTATAATTAACTTGGAAGAATGCATTTGGTGATATTACGTATTTTATATCATTAATCGTTTTTGTTAGTTGATTATTTCCTTCTAATAATGCATCATTTAAATATATTGAATCAGCGCTTATATGTGGTAAAGTAATATTTTCTTTGGTTGATTTGTATTGAATCATTATCTTATTATCTGCTTCTTTGATAACAACTTCGGTTATGTCATTTAGTGTTTCCTCGCTAAGTTTTTTTATAATATCATTGATTTTACTATCAGCTAGCAAACAATTAGTAATGTTAATTAATTCATTACTTTTTCTTTTATATAGACCGATTTTCTTGTCTACTTTAAGTGTTATTTTATTTCGATAATTAATTGGTTCAGATTTTATAATTTCATTAATTTTAGTTTTGATTTTAAATTTTTCTAATATTTCTTTTAGTTTGTTTTCTTTGAATTCTAATTGTTTCTCATAATTAATGTGCATTAAATTACATCCACCACATTCATTATAATATGGACAAATTGGATTTACTCTATCTTTGCTTTTTTCAATAATTTCTAAAATTTTCCCTTCTTTATATTTCTTTTTATCTTTTATTATTTCATAGATGATTTTTTCACCAGGTAATGCATTTTCTATAAATGTTGGAATATTATTTTCTTTTGCAACACCTCTTCCATGGTGTTCTAAATTAATTATATTTGTTTCTTTTCTCATAATATTATTATACAGTAAAAGAGATGAATTTTCATCTCTTTTTAAACATATTAACTATATTATTAAATATTCTTTTTACAAAGTCAGTAATAATTTTTACAAATTCTTTTATAATGTTATTGGTGTAATTTTCAATTATATCTTCAATATTTGAACCATCTATATTTATATCTGGTTCTACTGGTATTTCTGGAATTACTGGTGTTTCAGGCTCTTGTGGAACTTCTGGTTCTACTGGTATTTCTGGAATTACTGGTGTTTCAGGCTCTTGTGGAACTTCTGGTTCTACTGGTATTTCTGGTTTTATATATCCATTCAATCCATTATCTTTTATTATTAACTCATAATCATATTTGCTGAAATTTTCATCTACATTTCCATATATACCATCTACACTTCCTGTTGATGTATATTGCCACATTCCATGAGCTATAGTTGGTTCTTTAGAACTCCATTGTGCTACCCATTTATCATATTTTCTTAAATCATTTAAAATCATGTAATTATTGAACCAATAAGTTGAAGCATATATTCCGACATAATAATTGTTTTCTTCCATTTTATTACAAAAAGTTTTTACAATCTCAGTTAATTTTTCTTTTCCAATATCAATTTGATTAATTGGTGCATTAATGCTATTACTAGTATCATGACTATCTTCTACATCGTAATAAACAGGATATTCAAATTGTTTATCCTTAATTAAATTCAATACAAATTCTGCTTCCTTAACTGCTTCTTCAGTGGTAGTTGCGCATGAATAAAAATATGTTCCAACAGGTATTCCTACTGTTTTAGCCATGTTATAGTTATTTTCAAAGCGACCATCTTCGATTTGATTTTTACTTTTAGAATAACTTGTGAAAGCACATCTTATAATAGCAAATTCTATTCCATCTTCTTTTATTCTTTTCCAGTCATCCAAACTTAAGTTTCCTTGCCAAGAAGAAATATCAATTCCTTTTTTCATATAATTACTCCTTTCACTTATAAAATATGCGAAAGTTAATTATAAGGTAATTTAATATGCTTAGATTTACTTAAAAAAGAGCAAAAAAAAATTAGCAAT
>CAYJJY010000034.1:556-13765 GCA_964370615.1 uncultured Muribaculaceae bacterium | reverse complement strand
ATGAACATACTATCACCGAAACTAAAGAATCTATATTGATTTTCAACGGCTTTTTCGTATGCTTGCATAATTAATTCTTTTCCAGCTAGTGCTGATACTAACATCATTAAAGTTGATTTTGGTAAATGAAAATTAGTTATTAGACAATCTAAACCTTTAAATTCATATCCTGGATAAATAAAAATTTCAGTAAATCCACTATCTTCTTTATACTCATCATACTTACTTCTAATTGTTTCTAATGTTCTAGCGCTTGTTGTGCCAACTGCTATGATTCTTTTTGCTTGATTTAAAATATCTGCTGTTTGTTGTGAAATCGAATAATATTCACTATGCATTTTATGTTCTAAAACATTTTCAACAGAAACTGGTCTGAACGTTCCTAATCCTATATGTAGTGTGACTGGTACTATTTTTATATTTTTATTTTTTATTTCTGTTAATAATTCTTCAGTAAAATGAAGTCCTGCGGTTGGCGCTGCGGCTGAACCATGGTTTTTAGCATACACAGTTTGATATCTATCTTTATCTTCTAATTTTTCATGAATATAAGGCGGTAAAGGCATTTCACCTAGTTCTTCTAGTATTTCCAATAAAATACCGTTATAAAGTAGTTTAAATACCCTAATTCCTTCTTCTTTACATTCTATGCATTCTGCTTCTAATTTAGAAGAAAAAGTTACTTTAGTTCCAATTTTAATTCTTTTAGCTGGTTTAACCAAGCATTCATATATATCTGTTTTTAATTCTTTTAACAGTAGTATTTCAATAACAGCATTAGTTTCTTGTTTTGCTCCAATTAATCGTGCTGGTATTACTTTTGTATCATTTATAACTAATACATCATCTTCTTTTAAATAGTCAATTATATTATTAAATTGTTTATGCTCGATTGTTTTATCATTAATATCAACTACCATTAATTTTGATGAATCTCTTTTTTGAAGTGGAGATTGTGCGATTAAATTTTCTGGTAGATTATAATTAAAATCATCTGTTTTCATGTGATCACCCAAACATATTATACATTAATGCATAAAAAAAATATATACAATTTATATATTTTTCTTAATTCCTAAATGTTCATAAGCTTTATCAGTTACTACTCTTCCTCTGCTAGTTCTTTTGATAAATCCGTTTTGTAATAAAAATGGTTCGTAAACATCTTCAATAGTTGTTTGTTCTTCACCGATTGATGAAGCTATTGCTTCAATACCTACCGGTCCACCACCAAATTTTTCGATTATCGATTTTAATAAATTATAATCTGTTTCATCTAGTCCAAGAGAATCAACTTTTAATTTATCTAAAGCTATTAATATGATTTTTTCATCGATATGGCCATCTCCTAAAACTTGTGCATAATCTCTTACTCGTTTAAATAGACGATTAGCTATTCTTGGTGTTCCACGACTTCTTTTAGCTAATTCTAAAGCTGCATCTTCTGTTATATCACAATTTAAAACTTTACTTGTTCTTAATATTATTTGTTTTAATTCATCATTAGTATAATAAGCTAATTTAGAAACAATTCCAAATCTGTCTCTTAATGGTCCTGTTAAATCACCGGTTCTAGTTGTAGCTCCTACTAAAGTAAATGGTGGCAAATCAATATTAATACTTCTTGCACTTGCTTCATTTCCTACTACTATATCTAACGTAAAATCTTCCATTGCTGAATACAATGTTTCTTCTATAAATTTTGGTATTCTATGGATTTCATCAATAAATAATACATCACCTTGTTCTAAATTTGATAAAACAGCTGCTAAATCACCAGTTTTTTCAATAGCTGGTCCACTAATTATTCTGATATTAGTTCCCATTTCATTTGCGATAATATGTGATAAAGTAGTCTTACCTAAACCAGGAGGACCATGAAGTAAGACATGATCTAAAACTTCTTCCCTCATTAAAGCAGCTTTTATAAATATTTTCATATTTTCTTTTACTTCCGTTTGTCCAATATAATCTTCTATATTGATTGGACGGATTGATTTTTCAAAGCTATCTTCTTTAAGATTTTCGCCAGTTATTAATCTTTCTTCCATTTTTCCTCCTTAATGTATTTATATATTTTTTCCCAATCATTAAACATAATATAATTTTCTTTCTTAAAATTTTCAACATGCTTATAGTCTTTTTTATCACCAAATAAAATACAATTGGTTATTTTTTTTACTTCATCAATATTTCTTGTATCATTATCAATAAATAAATCTATTTTTAATTCTTGGCACATTTTCTTTTTTGCTTCACCAAAACAACTTGTGTGAATGTTATCAATATTGATATTATGTTTTTTTAGAAATGTATATACTGATTTTATGATATTCTTACCATAATCCTCACTTCTGGCAGTAATTAAATATAATTCGTGTTTTTGACTTAATAAATTAATATATTTCAAAGCATTTTTAGTTAAATTAGATTCATTAGTTATTTTATGGAAGTATTTTTTTATAAATTTTTCTTTTTCTTCTTTTAAATTTGGTTTATATTTTTTTATATATTTATCACTTACTGGTTTTATATTTATAATTGTGTCATCGAAATCAATTCCTATTCTCATAATTTCCTCATTTCATCAGGAGTTTTAAAGCACTTTTTATTTGTTTTTCGATTGGCTCACTGTAATCAACATTTTTAATAACTTTATTTATATTAATTGTTTTATACCCTAGTGCTTGTAATGCTTCTACTAATTCATCATTTACTTTATCCGCTACTTTTGTTTCAGTTAATTTTCCTTTTAAATCAAGAATTATTTGTCTCGCTACTTTATCACCTATTTTAGGGAATTTTTTTAAATACAAAATATTTTCTCGATCAATCGCATCTATAACTGCATTTATTGAACCTGCTAAAAATGGTAGTGCCATTTTAGCTCCGATCCCTTTAACACCTATAAGTCTTAGAAATAAATCTTTTTCATCATAAGATTTAAAACCAAAAAGACTTATATCATCTTCCTTTACTGATTGGTAAATATATATTTTTGTTTCTTCATTTATGTTATATGCATAAGGATTAGCGACATTTATTAAATAACCTATTCCACAATTATCTAAAATTATGAAATTACTTTCTATTTCACTAACTGTCCCTTTTATATATCCGTACATTTAATCACATCCTCATCTTTTTAAATTATAGCATACAAACAAATATTTGTCTATAAAAAAACAACTTATGAGTTGTCTTTGTTTTTATATGCTATTGCTTTTACTAAAATTTTCATCGCTTCTTCTGAAGTTGGGTTTTCAGCTATATTTTGTTTTGCATACTCTCTTCTTTCCCACTCTGAATAATCGATTATTTCCGTTAATTTAATACCTTTATTTAGTTTATGACAAGGTTCATACATTTCTATTTTTTTAAGTGGACCTTTAACTAATATCGGACATTTAACTTCTTTCTTTTTAATATTTTTTTTAATACCTTTTATTATGTGATTAGCTAAAATTATTTGTTCTTGTTTAAAATTAAAATCTTTAAAAGTTAATTCTTTTTCTAAATCTTCAAGAAATGTTTCTAGTAGTTTTTTTACTTCTTGCATACTTTCTTTGGTAATTAAAATACTTTTTTTCTCTTTATGTGTTGTTATTTCTAAAATTGTTTTTTCTTGTTCTTTTTTTACTTTTAAATGTGCTCTTGCCATACTTACTCCTATATTTTTTTTATTTTTTCGTTAAGTTCAATTGTTTTTTGAACCTCAATTGTTTTATCCATAAATTTATAGATCGGTTTTAACTTGCTATAATCATAACATACTTCGCCTATTTTTGTTAAGAAAAGGGCTAGTAAAGAATTAATTACAATTACAGGTAATGAGAAAGATAATAAAATCGAACCTATCCAATAGATAAACAGTGCTTTTTTTAAGTGGTTTTCATACTCGCAATTAATGATATAATTTTGTTCAACTACTTCTTCAAGTAATATATCTAATTCTCTTTCAATATGATTTAATCTACTTACTACATAACTATAGTTTTCATCTGTAATTTTTAAAACTTCTAAATATCCTTCTGTGTAAATTTCTAAATTTAAATCTACAGCATTTAAACTAATATCTAAATACTTCATTTTTTCACCTATTAATTTTTTTTAACTTTTCTATCTTAATTTCTTCTTCAATTGTTTCTTTATAATCATTTGTGAGTGAACAAAGTCTTTTTAATGCATATCGATTTTTTAGTTGCATCATTTTAACGAGTGAGACAGTTATCACTCCTGTTGCGCCTGTAATTACTAGTAATTGTGGTAATGGTGACATCATCAAACCGCTAACTGTCAAAAAAGTACCAGTTGCAATTGTTTTTTTAATAGTTTTAGTTTTTTTGAATTTTTCACCATTTATATCTTCTAAAGTGTTTTTTTTAACACTTTCTAACATTTGATATATTTCATTTTTATTTTGTTCACTAACTAAAAACTCTTTATTTTTTTCACCAAAGAATTTTATGTATAAATCTTCATCCTCTTTAAATAATGTGATATCTTTTATTTTATTCATGTGACCTCCAGTAAAGTATATTATAGCACTTTGTTTTTTATTGTCAAATAATAAAGTGATTATTTATTTTTTATGTAATCAACAGATATTTTTAAATTAATTATTAAAAAAAGAAAGATTATTTCTTTCTTATTAATAAATTAATTATATAAACTAAAAACCATATATATATTATTACAACTACCCATATTAAAACTGTTGTAAAGATTCCTGATGTATAATTATATACTATTGAAAATACATCGCTTGGAAAATTTTTATATATAAAATTTTGAAATTCTGAAATTTTGATATTATCTGCAAAGAAGTTTAATATTCTAAAAAATATATCTATTGCCGCTAAATAGATGACAAAACTTTCTGGTCTTTTGAATATTAGTACTACTAGTCCTAATATTACTGTTATTAATACTATAAAATCCATGTTACTCACTTTCCCAAAGGATATCATACCCTTTATACTCTTTTAAATTTATTTTTATTTTATTTTCTTTTATTTCGATGGTAACTACTCTTTCATCTACTATACTAGTGTTGTGGATGATTAATTCATATTTTGCATATGACATTGTTTTTATTGTAGTTCCATTAATATTACTTATTTCTACTGATTCTTTTAGTAGTTGTTCTATATCTTCTTTTGTAAGTAAATCATAACTAAAAGGTTCTGGTAGTGGTTGATCATTAAATGTATAATCAACTCCATTATAATTAATTTTAATATCATTATAGGTTAAGGTATAGTTTTTTTCTAAACTTTCTTCAGGTAATATTATATCTGAATGATTTAAATTGGTAAAAAGTAAAATAACTACAGCAAAAAATATCATGTATAACATTAATTTAGTTATTGCTTTATATCGTGGTACTTTCATCAATTTTTTGATCATTTCAATAAATTCTTTCATCGAAGGATTTTCCCTACTAATGTTTCATTGGCTCCATTTACAAAATCACGAGCATTCATTTTTCTTTTTCCTTCTAATTGTACTTCAGTGAATACAACTTCACCATTACCAACTTTCACGCCAAACCCGTCATTATAAATAGCTGTTATCTGTCCGTTTATTCCGGTTGGATAATTTTGAGTGACATAACTTGCCCATACTTTTAATATTTTATCTTGGTATATGCAATAAGCTCCTGGCCACGAATTCAATCCTCTTATTTGATTGTAAATTTGTTTTCTATTATCATTAAAGTTTATTTTTTCATCTTCTCTTTTGATTACAGTTGCAAATGTTACTTCGTCGATATTTTGTTTTATTCTTTCGTTTGTTCCTTCAATAATCTTTGGTAATATTTCTAATAATGTTTCTTTTCCTAGAATACTTAGTTTATCATGGACAATAGCTGTTGTATCGGTATTTTCGATAGTTATTTTGTTTTGATATATTATATCACCAGCATCCATCTTACTGTTCATATACATAATTGTAATTCCTGTTTCTTGATGTCCTTCCATAACTGCTCTATGGATTGGAGCTCCACCTCTTAACTTCGGAAGTAATGAAGCATGAACATTAATACATCCTAGTCGTGGACAATCCAGTAATTCTTGAGGAATAATTTGACCATAAGCGCATGTTACGATTAAATCCGGTTCTAAATCTATGATTTCTTGGTATTCTGTTTTTATTTTATTTGGTTGAATAGTTATGATATTATTGTCATAAGCTAGTTGTTTTATTGGTGAAAAACTTAATTGGTTTGATTTTCCTCTTATTTTATCTGGTTGTGTAACTACGGCTTTTACTTTGTAATTATCGATTAATCCTTGTAAAACAGGAACTGCAAATTCTGGTGTTCCCATAAAGATAATCTTTAATTCTTTTTCTATTTCTATATTCATGAAATCCATTTTTTTCACTCCTTTTACTGTTTCTATTTTATCATATTTATGTATTAATGTTAATAGCTACTTTTATTTTAGTATTATTTAAATACATTTTTTTCACAAATTGTAATGCTTTAATTAATGATTCACTATTTTTATATTTAATTGTTATCTGATAATGATTCATTTTATTTATTTTTGGTAATAAGGATATTGATGGTCCTAAAACAACTACGTCTTTTACTGTTGTCTTTAGATAATCTGCTATCTTTTTTCCTTCTATTTCACATTGTTTTTCATCTAATCCACTTATTTTTATTTGACTCAGATTATAAAAAGGTGGATATTTTAGAATTTTTCTCATTTCTAATTCTTTTTCATAAAACTTTTTATAATCATATTCTTTAACGCATTGTAAACTGTAATGTTCATCGTTAAAACATTGAATTATTACATCACCTTTTTTTTGTGATCTTCCTGATCTTCCGGCAACTTGGTATAATAGTTGAAATGTTCTTTCACTACTTTTATAATCTGGCATAAAAAGTGAATTATCGCCATTTAAAACTCCTACTAAAGTTACATCTTTAAAATCTAAACCTTTGGCGATCATTTGAGTTCCAATTAGGATATTAAATTTTTTATTTTCAAAGTCTTCGATTATTTTTTGATGTGATTTTTTAGTTTTTGTAGTGTCATAATCCATTCTAATCACTTTTGCTTCAGGAAATTGTTTTTTTACTTCTTCTTCTAGCATTTCTGTTCCCATACCTCGTTCATTTAAATCTGAATGACATTCAGGGCATTTTACTGATTTATAATTGGTGTGATTACAGTAATGACATAACATTTTATTTTTATTTAAATGATATGTCAGTGGGATATCACAATCAGGGCATTTATATATAAATCCACAACTCGGACATGTTACTATAGTTTTATATCCTCTTCTATTTAATAAAAGCATTATTTGTTCGTTATTTTGTAATTTTTGATTAATTTTTTCTGTTAATAGTTGTGAGAAAATAAAATTTCTTTTTTTAAATTCATCTTTCATATTTACAATTGTAATTTCTGGTAACATATTATTTACTCTTTTAGTTATTTCTAATAAGTCATAATAATTTAAATTGGCTCTTGTGTAACTTTCTAGTGATGGGGTGGCACTTCCTAATATCAAAGGACAATTATGGTATTTTGCTCTAATTAAAGCTATATCTATAGCATTATAAAAGGGGTCATTTTCTTGTTTATAGGTTGGAGAATGTTCTTCATCCAAGATAATAACTCCTACATTTTCAAATGGCGTGAATATTGCACTTCTGGTTCCTATTACAATATCGACTTCGTTTTTTTTGATTTTTCGCCATTCATCATAGCGCTCACCATTATTTAATTTTGAGTGAAAGATAGCAATTTTATTTCCAAACCTTGCTTGAAATCTTTTTAGAAATTGTGGCGTTAAGCTAATTTCTGGAACTAGTACTATAGCTTTTTTATTATTTTTTATAGTTTCTTTAATCAGTTTTATATATATTTCCGTTTTACCACTACCAGTAACGCCATGTAGTAAATAAGGTTTATATTCTGGTTTTATTCTTTCAATGATTTTTTGTTGGTCATCAGTTAGGTTTAAATCACTTGTATTTTCTTCTATATAATCTTGAGTTCGATATACTTCTTTTTCATATTGAATTAAGACATTATTAGCTATTAATTTATTAGTTGTATATACTGATATTTCTTTTAATTTTGCTTTTGGTTGTTCGGTTTTTAATAAATTAATAATTTTGATTTCTGATTCTGTATTTGGTTTGTATTCTAAATCATTTAATTTAATATATAGTTGTTTTTTTATTGATGTAGTGTGGTTTTTATTAGCTTTTAGGGCACTTGGTAACATGCTTTGATAACAATTTATTAGGTTTGTCATTAATCTTTTTTGCATGATTAATCCAAGTTTTAATAGTTCATCATTTAAAACTGGTGTTTCATCTATTAATTCTATAATTGGTTTAACTTCAAAGTCAACTTGACTTATAATATCAACTACAAATCCTTCTAATTGTTGTTTTCCAAAAGGAACTAGGACACGACATCCTATTTGTACTTCCATTCCTTTGGGAATTTGGTAGGAAAATGTTTTGTCTAATTTTCTTATTTCAACTAATACATTAGCTATCATTTTATTCCTCCTAATTCGAAAAAAAGATATTTTCTCAGATTAATCTATCTCGAGTAAAAATATCTATTTTATCATTTGTATATATTGTTATTTTACCTTTTTGTTTGGTGCTTATAAAACCTAATCCTCTGATTACGATATCTTGATTATTAACATTTATTTCAGTTTTAAAACTTTTTTCATTTTTATCTTTGTAAATTCGCGTTACTTTTAATGAATTTGATATATAAAATGTTAAGTTAATCTTTTCAGCTTCAACTTTAATTAAATCATCTACTAAAATATATTGTTTATCTTTAACTTGATATGTTATAGGTTTTATTTCTTTATTTGGAACTATTTGTTTTAATCTTTTTGGTTCAACAATATTAATTAAATCATCTTCTAATAAAATTCCTGGAGTATCAATCAGTGTTAGTGTTTCATTTATTTTAATTTCTATTTCATTTAATGTTGTTGAAGTAATAGGACTTGTTGTTATCTCTTGTTCTAAATCTGAATAATTGTAAATTATTTTATTTATCATTGTAGATTTACCAGCATTAGTATATCCTACTACATATACATTTTTTGATTTTTTATATTTATTTATTTTTTCCATTAGTTCATCAAATTGTAGGTTTTTTTTACTACTAATAATTATTTTATCAACACAATTAATATTGTAGTTATAATCAAGTAAATTTTGATCATAAACACTTTTTGGTAACAAATCTCTTTTAGTTAATACCAATAAAATATCATTGTTTAAATATTTACTAAATATTGACATATCATTTACATTAAATAAATCTACCACCATTACTACTAAGTCTTTTGAATCATTTATTTTATTTAATATTGGTATATAATCATCATTAGTGTCATTTACTTTTTGATAATCATTATAATTTCTGATTCGAAAACATCTTTCGCATAATTCATTTTCAGTTGTGATTCCACATCCATAACATTTATTCATAGTACTTACCTCGTGAGAATAAATTATTATCGCGTAATTTTTGTAAAATTCTTTTTTCTAATAATCTACCAAATTTAGTAATTAATCGGTCTTTTGTTCCAATTGGGTTTACTAATATAGTTGTGATACCAACTTTATTACCACCTTTAATATCTGTGATTAGTTGATCTCCTATACAAGCTATTTCTGAAACATTGTAATTGAACTTTTTAATAATTTGGTTATATTTTTTTTGGAAAGGTTTTTTTGCATTTGCGCAACTTTCAACATCTAATATTTCTTTAAATGGTTTTACTTTTTTCTTTGGTGCATTGGAAAATATAATCACCTTAAAACCTTTTGTTTTTAATTCATCAAATAATTCTCGTACTTTGCGATTTGGTTCTTTAACTGCAATTGGGGATATTGTGTTTTCTAAATCTATTAATAAACATTTTATCCCTCTTGTTTTTAATGTGTCATAATTTATGTCAAAAATGCTTTTTTGGTATATATCTGGTATATAGTTTTCCATAGTATCCCTCCTTTAAATATTTTATCACATTATAATACATTTTAAAATAAAAACTTCTTAAAATTTAAGAAGTTAATTATTTAATCTATTTTTAATATGTAAATATATCCATCACCTGAATTTTTTCCTATTTCCATATTTATATTTTCAAATTTCAAACCTGAGTAATGAGTTGGATTGTTTGTAATTGTGGAATCTGTTTGTGATACTACGCTTCGACACCCTGCACATCCTGAAGCATACGAAGTTCCACCTGTTGAATGGTAGTGTAGTCCATCAGTCGGATCTTTTGTTAGTGTGTTCCCACCAATTCCTCCAAAATATCCACCACCGCCACCGGCGCCTCCTGAACCAACGCTACCTTCATTAATTTCACCATTTTGTCCGATTCCAAACTGATAAACATTATCAGATATAGTTCCACCAATTTGAATTGCTTCTAGTGCTCCTCCAGATGCTCCTTGAACATCAAGTCTAGCACCTCCGCCGCCAGCTGCTACAATAATTCTTGAGTTCAGTCCTATGTTGTTATTCCACAAACTTGATACTAATCTCAAATCTGTAGCTCCTCCACCACCGCCAGAATTTTCGGGTGTTTGATTTGTTTCGTTATCTTTAGAACCATTTCCACCACCATTATAACCACCTAAACCACCGTTTTGAATTGTTGCATCTTTACCTTGACCACCAATATGAGCATATAATGTTGTTGTTTCATTTATTTCTATCTCTCCACTGACAAAAGCTCCGTTACCTCCTGTTGTACCAAATTTTCCTTCTATTAAAGAACTACCACCTTGTGCACCTGATAGGAATACTTCGTATTTACCATCTTCAAGTACAATTGATTGTTCGGTTTCTGTATATAAATATACATCGTGTAATTCTATTGGTTGAATTTTTTCACCATAGAAAGTTATTCTTGCATATCCATCTTTGACATGACCTGTCTCATGATAGTAATAGCCACCTGTCGGGTTTGGCATAAGTGTTAAATCACCTTTTTCATTTGTCCACTCATAACCATTACCGTCAATCATTATAGTATTTACAAATACCTTTTCACTATAATGAATTGAACAATTATTATCATACGTACCTGTTTGACAGCCTTCTTTTGGAGATTGGTCTGTACTTGATTTTATAGCAACAGATCCTGTGTGACCAGATATAAAAGATGTTCCTCCTATCCCTGGATTAATATAAGTACCGGTGTTATCTACATATCCTCCGTAATAACCACCTCCAGCTCCTGGCAAAGCATAATTAACAGTTTGGATTTCAGCACTTTGCCCTATACCAAATTGATAACCTGTTGTTTGATTGGTTAATTTTGAATCACTGGTAATGGAAGCAGATAATCCAGAACCTGATTCACCTTTTTGTAATGACGGGCTACCTCCTGCACCTGCAGCTACCATTATTCTTGAATTTAATCCAAGTTCGTCGTCCCAATTACCTGGTTCCAATCTGAAATCAGTTGCTCCTCCACCAGCGCCATCAGCTTCATCATCTTTATGGTCGTGTTCTCCATTCCCACCACCATTGTATCCTCCTATACTTACATTTTGATATTGTCCATCTTGTCCTTTTCCTCCAACTGTAACATATATTTTTTCATTTTTATTCAAATATATATATCCAGCTGTATACGCGCCATCACCACCTAAGCAATGACCTACATCTAAACATCCTTCACTATCATTTACTCTGGTACCATTATCCAGTAAACTTAATCCTCCTTGAGCTCCCCAAGCTTCAAAGTAATAATAACCACTAACTGGAACAATAAATTCCTGAACTGAACCAGTATATGCATAATCATATTTTGTTCCAATAGGTAATTCATATGGTACACAATTTTCTACTTCTGTTACATCATCATTTTCAGAAATATCTTCATCGTTAAATCCTTTGGTGTAGCATGTCCCATCAATGAAAATAGCTAAATAAATATTTCCTTCAGCATCTATTTTTATAATACCATCTTCGGGTTTTTTATTAGTCGTTTCTATTATATCATATATGTCATTAGTTCCATCAAATGAATTGCCATTCAAAAGACCTTGAGCATAATAGTTTTCTGCTCCACTCAATAAAATTTCCACTTGTGATCTATTTGCAGATTTACGAGAATCCTCAATTACATTTAGTATAATTGGAGTTGCTATTAAAGCAACAATAGCTAAAATAATTATAACTGCTAAAAGTTCTATCAAAGTAAAAGCTTTCTTCATATTATTACCTACCTTTTATAATTTTATTTTAACATATCATCTAAATATATTCAACAGTTATATTTTTATTGATATTATACTTTTATTAGAGTATAATATTTATATACTATTAGAGGTGGGTATATGTTTATAAGTATTGAAGAATTAGAGAATAAATTGATCAAACAAATTTCAGAAGAAACTGGGTTTATAAAAGAAGATATAAAATTAATATCATCTTCTAAACAAGAAAATGATGAAAAATTAAATATTCATATTTTTGAATATCAAAATAAGAATTATCGTTTAGAAAATGGAATCTTAACTGATTTAAATTAACTGTGAACACAGTTTTTTTATTTGTTTACAATTAGTGCATTGCAGTTAATTTTTTTATATTGTATAATACTTTTAGATTTAAATTTTTCTAGTTGTGGAGGTACGATATATGAAAGAAAGAGATAAAGTTTTAATAGCTAAACTTATACTAAAAATAACTATTATTATGATGATTGTAAGTTTATTTTTAAAAATTATTGGATTTAATTTATTTGAAGCTGATTATGATAATAAACTTTTACTTTCTTTATCCAACTTTATAGATAACACTAGAATTAAACCTATTTTAAATTTTATAATTTTATATATACAAACTTTTGTAATTCTCAAAATTTCATGTAGTAATAAAAACCAATATATTTATTACTTGTTTTCTCTATTAACCTCATTAATTGTACTAATTTCTCAAATCTTAATTTATGACTTTATTTGGATCAACAATCAATCTATTGCTTCTAATATTTATCTCTTGTTTTCAACAGTTATTGTTTTTCTAGTTGCAATCACAATCGATTTCTCGATATTGATACAATTTTTCACAAAGCGTAGTAACTATATATTCAAAACGATAAAGTTTGTTTTATTAACCAGTATATTAGTTATATCATATCAAGTTTTAGCTTTATTCTTAAGAAACC
>CAYJJY010000034.1:0-546 GCA_964370615.1 uncultured Muribaculaceae bacterium | reverse complement strand
CACTCTTTATAACTTTCTTTTAAATTTCGACTATTTGATACTAATTTTAAGTACATATTATGTTTATTTAAAAAGGGAAAATAATTTAAAAATTACAAATAATTTTAATTTTACTTTAACTAAAGTTTTAAATGAAAAAATTTCTAAAGAAAAAATAAGAAGTTTAATTAATGATTTTAAGCGTAATTATGAAATTTTTAAAAAACAAACTAAAGTGGATAAAATTGTATTTGTATTATATGTTATATTTTTTATAATTCAAGAATGTTTAACTTTAGGTTTGATTATTTTTATAGCCAATTTAAATAATTATCTAATTGAATGTTTCTTCATTTTAATGGCATTTTTAATAGCTAAAAAAGTTTTTGGTGCCTTTCATTTTAATTCATTTATATTATGTTTTGTAGTTTCAAATACAACTTTCTTTTTATTAAGTAAACTTACTTTGAAGGTTTCTATCACATTTGTTGTTCCTATTTTATGTGGTATAGTCCTTGCTTATATTGCTAGTAGGTTTATCAAAAAATCTAATGTATCTCCTTATCG
>CAYJJY010000033.1:0-14260 GCA_964370615.1 uncultured Muribaculaceae bacterium | reverse complement strand
TTTTTTTTTTTTTTTGATTTTTTTGTGGATTTTTATGTTATAATAATGTAGAATATTTTAAATGAGGTGGTGTATTTATGGATATTAATGGTATTTGGAACTCTTTTTTAGAGCAAATTAAAGATGAATTAACGCCTGTTTTATACGAAACCTGGTTTTCGGAGACAAAATTGATTGAATTAAATGAAGAATATGCTAAAATATTAGTACCTTTACCGATACACAAGAAACATTTAAAAGAAAATTATGTAGATATTATAGAAAAACTTTTTACAGCTATTACTGGATCTATATTTAAATTTGAATTTGTTACAAATGAAGATTTAGAAGACGATATTATTATTGACATTGATGAAATGGGGGTACCAGAAAATGTTCATTTTAATAGTAATTTAGATAGTAAATTTACTTTTGAAACATTTATTACTGGTAATAGTAATAAATTTGCGAAAGCTACTGCACTAGCTGTTGCAGAACAACCAGGTACTATGTATAATCCTTTATTTATTTATGGTAAAAGTGGGTTAGGTAAGACTCATTTAATGCATGCTATTGGTAACTATATTAAAGATAATAGCCAAAAAAAGGTATTATATGTAACTACTGATAATTTTGTTAATGATTTTCTTAAAATTTATCGCAAAAATGAAAATGAAAATAATTTTGACACAATTGATTCTTTTAAAAAGAAGTATCGTGAAGTTGATGTTTTAATAATTGATGATATACAATATTTAGAAATTGCACATAAAACTCAACAAGAATTTTTTAATACCTTTAATGAATTACATACTAACAATAAACAAATTATAATTGCATCAGATCGTTCGCCTGATGATTTAAAAAAACTAGAAGAACGTTTAAGAACAAGGTTTATTTGGGGATTAATTGTTGATATTCATCCACCGGATTTGCAATTAAGACTAGATATTATTAACAATAAAATTATTTCCCATAATATGCTTAATTATTTTTCTCAAGAAGTAAAAGAATATATAGCAAATAATTGTACTAGTGATATTAGAAAGCTAGAAGGAGCTATTACAAGGGTAATTGCTTATTCGACTATCATGAATGGTTCAGATATATCTATAGAATTAGCTGCTGATGCTTTAAAAGATTACTTTGGTAAGGCTTATATAGCTAAAAATAGAATTGAACAAGTCCAACAAATGGTTGCTAATAACTATAATGTTGCAATCGAAGACTTAAAAGGTAAAAAAAGAAGTGCTCATATCACTATTCCAAGACAAATTGCTATGTATATTTGTAGAAATTACTTAAATGAATCATTACCAAAGATTGGTTCTGAATTTGGTGGTAAAGATCATACTACAGTAATGCATGCTGTTGATAAAATTAAGAAGGAATTAGAAAAAGATGACAACTTAGGAATGGAAATTAATAAAATTTTAAAGCAATTACCATTCTTGAATGTGGATAAATAATATTTATTGTGGAAAGATGTGGATAAATAATTAGTTATACATACCTTAAAACTGTTTAAAACTTAGTACTTTTTAGGGTTTTCCACACAATCCACACCTATATAAATAATAATAATTAAAATATAATAATATAAAAGGAGAATTTATGAACTTTAAAATTAAAAAAGAAAATTTATTAAAATACTTAAATCATGTTATAAAAGGAATATCTTCAAAAAATTTAATACCTATATTAAATTGTATTAAATTTGATTTGACAGCTGAAGGATTATATTTATTAAGTACTGATAATGAAATAGCTATTAAAACTTTTATTGATAAAAAATATATCGAAGATGGATATACTTGTGGACAATTTGTTGTTTACGGTAAATATATTTATGAAATCATTAGAAAATTACCTAATGAAATAATTGAGATTGAAGAAGTTATTGATTCAAAAATATTTATATCAACAACTAATAGTTCTTTTTCACTTAATTGTAATAATATAGATGAATTTCCTAATTTAGAACTAGAAGATTCTAAAAATCCTATAGTATTAAATAGTAAAATATTAAAAAATTTAGTTAATCAAACTTCTTTTGCAGCTTCAACTCAAGAGTCTCGACCAAATTTAACTGGTATAAATGTACAAATTAAAGATAATTTATTAACTTTTAGAGCTACTGACTCATATAGACTAGCTCAAAAATCAATTGTTTGTGAATTTAATGATGAAGATGTTAATATTATTATTCCTACTAAAAATATGGTGGAATTAACACGTATGTTAGATGATGAAGAAGATGTAAATATTCATATATTTAATAATAAAATTATTTTTAAATTTGCTAATATAATTATGATGTCTAGATTAATTAATAGATCATTTCCAGATGTTACAAAATTAATTCCTGAGGACTTTAAAATAAAAGTTACTATTCCAACTCATGAATTTTATAGTTTATTAGATAGAGTTTCTTTATTTTCATCTGAAGAAGAAAATAATAATATAAAATTAGAATGTATTGATAGCAATTTAATTGTTAAGTCTAATATTCCTGAAATTGGAAATGTTGAAGAAAAATTAACAATTAAAAAATCAACTAATGAAGATTTTAAAATTGCATTTAGTTCTAAATATATGATGGAAGCTATTAAATCTTTCAGTTCTGATGAAATAGAGTTTTCATTTAATGAAGAAATTAAACCAATTATCTTAAAATCAAATTCTGATGAAAATTTATTACAACTTATTGTACCAATGAAAACTTATTAGTAATAAGTTTTTTTTTGTCGAAATTTGTCGAAATTTGTCGATTAAAAAAGAGATCAAATTTAAAATATATGTGTTATCATATAAACCACTTAGCGATTTTTCTAAGTTAGATTGGAGGTTTATTATGAAAGAATATTATATTAACAAAGAAACATCTTTTATTATTCCTGTTGATGATAACAAAACGAAAGTTTTTGAAAATAATGTAGAGTACGTAATCGATAGAAATATTATGGATATTGTTAATGAAAGTTGTATGTATTATGGCAGTAATTATCAGGGAAGATATTTAGGAAGTAAAAAGATTTTAAAAATGAATTATAAGTTACCAATTGTATTAGATGAATACAATGAAATTATAATGTTCCCAACTACTTCACCTCGACAAAAAAACTGTAAATGGATAATTTTACACAATTTAGAAAATTATAAAAAAAGTGAAGATAAAACTGAAATTAGTTTAAAAAATGGTTTAACTTTTAAACTTGATATTTCATATGGTTCATTTGAATCACAAGTATTTAGAGCTTCTATGCTTTTAATGCTTCTAAAAAAACGAAAAAATTCTTAAAAAACAGGTGATACCTGTTTTTTTTGTTGTTTTAACAACGTTTTTTTGGTATAATATTATAGTGAATATATCCCTATTCATTCACATATTTATTTAAAATTGCATAATAAAACAAGCTGAGGTGAATTTTTATGATATTAGATACTTTAAAATTAGCTAATTATAGAAATTATGATAGTTTAAATTTAAAATTTAATCCACATATCAATATTTTATATGGAAATAATGCTCAAGGTAAAACTAATATTTTAGAAAGTATTTATCTACTTTCTTCCACTAATTCTCATAAAAGAAGTGAGAATTCTCAACTTGTTAAAAATGGATGCAAAAAAACTAAGATTAGTGCAGTTATTAAAAAAAATGGTATTAAAAATAAAGCAGAAATCGTTATTTCAGAAAGTGAAAAGAAATTAATTTATAATACTACAGAAATTAAAAAGGTTTCTGATTATATATTTAATTCTATGGATGTAATTTTGTTTACTCCGGATGATCTTGAATTGATAAAAGGGTCACCAAATATTAGAAGATTATTTATAAATGATGAATTATCAAAATTATCTGAAGGTTACTTTAATATTTTAAATGATTATAATAAATTACTAAAAATAAGAAATGATTATTTAAAAAAAATTAATAATAACATTAGTGTTGATAAAAGTTATTTTGATATCATTACTAATTATTTAATTGATAAGGGTGTTTTACTTTATAAAATGCGTAAAAAATTTATAAATAAGCTTTCAAAAAGTGCTTTGGAAATTTATAAAAAATTATTCAATCTGGATAATTTCAATATTAATTATATTTGTAATTATTTTGAAGATGAAAATAATATTAAAAATGAGTTTACTGAAATTTTAAAAACCAATTATAAAAAAGAATTACAGAATGGAATGACCTTATTTGGTCCACATAGAGATGATATGGAATTTTTTCTAGATAAGGATAATTTGCGCGATTTTGGTTCACAAGGACAACAAAGAGCTGCTGTTTTGTGTATGAAATTAGCTGAAATTGCAATTTATAAAAATTCAAAATTTCAAAATCCTATAATTTTACTTGATGATATTTTTAGTGAATTTGATGATATTAAAAAAAATAATATTTTGAAAATTTTAAAAAATGATACTCAAGTATTTATTACTACTACTGATTTAGCTAAAATTAATAAGAAGAAGATTGAAAATGCTAATTACTACAAAGTTAAAGCAGGAAAAATTATAAAAATAGAAGAGGAATATAAATATGACAAACAATAATTATGATGAATCAAATATTCAGGTCTTAGAAGGTTTAGAAGCTGTTCGTAAAAGACCAGGGATGTATATAGGAACTACTAGCGGAAAAGGACTTCACCATTTGGTTTGGGAAATAGTGGATAATGCTATTGATGAAGCTTTAGCTGGATATTGTGATGATATAGAAATTATTATCAATAAAGATAACTCTATAACGGTAAAAGATGATGGTAGGGGTATTCCTACTGGTATTCATGCTAAAACAGGTTTATCCACAGTAGAAACGGTTTATACAGTATTACATGCTGGTGGAAAATTTGGTGGCGGAGGCTACAAAGTTTCAGGGGGATTGCATGGTGTTGGTGCTTCTGTTGTAAATGCATTAAGTACATATGTTGAAGTTACTGTTTACCAAAATGGAAAAATACATCAAATTAAATTTGAAAATGGTGGTAATACACTTAAACCTTTAGGTATTATTGGTGATTGTGATGTTAATAGAACAGGAACTACTGTAACTTTTAAACCTGATCCAGAAATTTTTACAGAAACAACTGTTTATGATTATGACATATTAAAAAATAGAATAAGAGAATTAGCTTTCTTGAATAAAGGATTAAAAATTATTTTATGTGATGATAGAAGTATTGAACTTAAAAAAGAAGAATTTTTTTATGAAGGTGGTATCAGTGCATATATAGAATTATTAAATAAAAATAAAACACCAATTCATGAAAACATTATTCATTTAGAGGGTGAAAAAAATGAAATAAATATTGAAATTGCATTTCAGTATAATTCAGGATTTTCAGAAAATATGTATTCATTTACTAACAATATTAACACTCACGAAGGTGGAACACATGAAGATGGTGTTAAAAGAGCATTAACTCGTATAATTAATAGTTACGCTAAAGGTAATAAAATCCTTAAAGATAACGATGATTCTTTAACGGGTGAAGATGTACGTGAAGGTTTAACAATGATTGTTTCATGTAAACATCCTGATCCTCAGTTTGAAGGACAAACAAAAACAAAATTGGGAAATAGTGAAGTTAGAAAAATAGCTGACGATATTTTTAGTGAAGGGTTTGAAAGATTTTTATTAGAAAATCCTTCGCAAGCTAAGATTATTGTGGAAAAATCTTTAACTGCTGCACGTGCTCGTGTTGCTGCAAAAAAAGCAAGGGAATTAACTCGTAAAAAAACTGAATCTGATTTTACCAGTGATTGGGGAAAATTAGCTAAGTGTTCTTCTAAAGTACCTGAAGATTGCGAATTATTTATAGTCGAAGGGGATTCGGCTGCTGGAGCTGCAAAACAAGGAAGAGACGCTTCAACACAAGCAATTTTACCGCTTAGAGGTAAAATATTGAATGTAGAAAAATCACGATTAGATAAAATTTTGGGAAATACTGAGATTAGAAGCTTAATTACAGCATTAGGTACAGGTATTGGTGATGAGTTTAATTTAGAAAATTGTCGTTATCACAAAATTGTTATAATGACCGATGCCGATGTTGATGGTTCTCACATTAGAACTCTTTTATTAACATTATTTTATAGATTTTTTAAACCTGTAGTACAAGCTGGTTATATTTATGCCGCTCAACCACCTTTATTTAAAGTAACACATGGAAAAGTTGTTAAATATTTTTTAACTGAAACTGAAAAGAATGATTATTTAGCTACTTTTGATGAAAATCAAAGAAAACCATTAGTTGCTAGAATGAAAGGTCTTGGGGAAATGGATAAAGATGAATTAAGTGAAACTACAATGCATATTGAAAATAGAGTTCTTAGAAAGATCACTTTAGAGGATGCAATGTTGGCTGATGAGATTTTTGAAATTTTAATGGGTGAAGAAGTAGAACCAAGAAGAAATTTCATTGAAGAAAACGCATTAAATGTAGAAAACTTAGATATTTAGGAGGACATCATGGATAAATTAGAATTAATTAACATTGAAAAAGAAGTAAAAGATTCGTTTTTACAATATTCAATGAGTGTTATAGTTTCTCGTGCTTTGCCAGATTTACGTGATGGTTTAAAACCAGTTCACAGACGTATTTTGTATGCAATGTATGAGGATGGCTATACACCTGATAAACAATACGTAAAAAGTGCTAAAACAGTTGGTAATGTTATGGGTAAATATCATCCACATGGTGATTCTGCTATATATGACTCGATGGTAAGAATGGCACAAGATTTTAGTTATAGACATATTTTGATCGATGGTCATGGTAACTTTGGTTTTATAGATGGTTCAACAGCAGCTGCATCTCGTTATACAGAGGCAAGATTATCAAAAATTTCTATGGAAATGCTTAGAGATATTGATAAAGAAACAATTGACATGGCTGATAATTATGATGCAAGCGAGAAAGAACCAGTTGTTTTACCAAGTAGATACCCTAATATATTAGTTAATGGTACTACTGGTATTGCTGTTGGGATGGCTACTAATATACCACCTCATAATTTAAGCGAAGTTATTGATGCTTGTGTAGCATATATTGACAATAATGATATTGAATTATCTGAATTAATGGAATATGTAAAAGGACCTGATTTTCCTACTGGTGGAACAATTTTAGGTAATGCTGGTATTAAAAAAGCTTATGAAACAGGTAGAGGTTCAATTGCTATTCGTGGTAAGGCTGAAATAGTTGAAGAGAAAAATAAAACACAAATAGTTATAACTGAAGTTCCATATCAAACAAATACATCGTCTTTACAGATGAAAATAGCTGAATTAGTGCGTGATAAAGTCCTAACAGGTATATCAGACCTTAGAGATGAAACATCGCTTAAAAATGGCTTTAAATTAGTAGTGGAATTGAAAAAAGAAGCTAATGCTAACGTTATATTAAATAATTTATATAAATTCACACAATTACAAACTTCTTTTGGTATTAATTTATTAATGTTACATAACGGTAGACCTCATACTTTTGGTCTAAAAGAAATTTTAGGACATTATGTTGAATATCAAAAAGAAATAATATATAGAAGAACTAAATATATATTGAAAAAATCAGAAGAAAGATATCATATTTTATCTGGTTTAAAAATTGCTTTAGATAATATTGATGAAGTGATTAAAATTATTAAAGAATCTAAAACAGAACAAATAGCAAAAGATGTTTTAATGGAAAAATTTGGTTTGGACGTAATTCAATCTACAGCTATTTTAGATATGAGATTAAGAAGATTAACTGGTTTAGAAAAAGAAAAAATAGTTAATGAATTAGAACAATTAGAAACTTTAATTAATGATTTAAAAGATATTTTAGCTAATGAATCAAGAATATTAAGTATAATAAAAGAAGAAATGTTAGAAATTAAACGTAAATTTGGTAATGATAGAAAAACTGATATTGATATGACTGCTATTGATTATATTGACGATGAGTCTTTGATTCCTGTTCAAGATGTTGTTATCACGCTAACAAATAAAGGTTATATTAAAAGAATGGATACAGATACTTATAAAACTCAAAATAGAGGTGGTGTAGGTATTAAAGGTATGACAACAAATGAAGAAGATTTTGTTGAAAATATTGTATCTATGACAACTCATGATTATTTATTAATCTTTACAGATAAAGGTAAAGTTTATAGATTAAAAGGTTATGAAATTCCTTTATATAGTAGACAGTCAAAAGGTTTACCAGTAGTTAATTTATTACCTATTGATAAAGAAGAAACTGTTAGTGCTATGCTTAAAGTTGAGAGTAATGACAGTAATAAATATATTGTATTTTGTACACAAAATGGTTTAGTAAAAAGAACTTTAATATCTGAATTTGATAATATTAGAACTAATGGAAAAATAGCGATTGGTTTAAAAGATGATGATCAATTGATTTCTGTTAAGAAGACTCAAGGTGATTCTGAGATCATAATTGGTGCATCTAATGGTCGAATGGTAAGATTTATAGAAGATGAAATTAGAGTGATGGGTAGAACGGCTTCTGGAGTTAAAGGTATTAATATGGGTACAGGAAAAGTAGTTGGTTGTGAGATTGCTACACCTGATTCTCAAATATTAGTTGTTACAGAAAACGGATATGGTAAAAAAACATCTGTTGAAGAATATCGTGTTACTCATAGAGGTAGTAAAGGGGTTAAAGCTCTTAATATTACAGAGAAAAACGGAACAATTATTTCATTTAAAATAATTAACGAAGATGATGATTTAATGATTATTACTAACAATGGTATTATTATTAGAATTTCTAGTACTCAAGTTTCATCTACTGGTCGAGTTGCACAAGGTGTTAAATTGATTAATTTAAAAGATTATCAAAAAGTAGCAACAATAGCTTTAATTAAAAAAGATAACGAAGAAGAAGAAATTGAAGATAATAACACAAATATAACAGAAAATTAAAATGTTTCACGTGAAACATTTTTTTTTGACGTTTCACGTGAAACATGTGGATAAATATATTATAAAAGACTTTAATTAAAAATAATTATTACAGATATTAATATATATATTAATTAGTTTTGTTATATACTGCAAAATATAATAATACTTAATTTTATTTATACAATATTGTAATAAAAATGATATTTTTTTATAATTAAGTTAATGTTTCATGTGAAACATGTGGATATGATATAAAAAAGAGTTTAAATTTGCAGATATAATGAGTATTTAATTATTATATTTAATTTAAGATATATTGTGCAATTCATGTTATATGTTATTACAATAATTGAATAATAATATAAAAAATAATGTTTCACGTGAAACATGTGGATAAATATATTATAAAATGAACTTAAGTAAGAATAATTATTACAGATATTAATATATATATTTTTATTTGTTTTGTTATATACTGTAAAATATTATAATACTTAATTTCATTTATACAATATTGTAATAAAAATGATATTTTTTTATAATTTAGTTAATGTTTCATGTGGAACATATTAATATTTATAAAAAAATAGTTGAATAGTTAGTTAGAATAAATATTTAAATTTTAATATTTATAGTTTTTTTATGAATTTATGGTTAAAAATAAAAAAGAATGTTTCACGTGAAACATGTGGAAAGAATCTATATTTGAATGCTTATTAATTATAATTTTCTTTTAATAATTGTTCTTATAACTAAGTGATTTTTAAAAACTTTGTAGTATTTTTTTAATAAATTAATTAAAATCACATTAAAATTTATATTTTTTTGTTTAAACCAGTATGAACAAAAGATAATTACCTATTTATCTAAACTTTAGTAAACAAAAGTAATTTTTCTAACTACATGTTTCACGTGAAACATGTGGATAAAATAAACAGTTAATATAACAAGTTATATTAATAAATAACTTATTATATAGATATTTAATGAATTATGTTAACAATAATACTTTTTCTCACTTATTTAATTCATGTTTCTAATATTTTCATTATTAATTTTGTAACTTTCATTGATTAATCGAATGTTTCATGTGAAACATGTGGAAAGAATCTATATTTGAATGCTTAGTAATTATAATTTTCTTTTAATAATTGATCTTATAACTAAGTGATTTTTAAACACTTTGTAGTATTTTTTTAATAAATTAATTAAAATTACATTAAAACTTATATTTTTTTGTTTAAACCAGTATGAACAAAAGATAATTATCTATTTATCTAAACTTTAGTAAACAAAAGTAATTTTTTTAAATACATGTTTCACGTGAAACATGTGGATAAATATATGCATTGAGTAATAAATTTTATATAACTATTTACAAATGTATTTTATTCGCATGTATATCTCAAGGTAAAACATATATTAATTTTTTAATATATACTTTTTTATATTTTTAAAATATGTACAAATAAAATTTTTTTATTTTTTATATAAATAAGTGTTATTTATCCTAATATTCAGAAAAAGTTAAAAATTAATTGAATATATGTTTCACGTGAAACATGTGGAAAAAAACTATTAAATTATACTTGCCAAATGATTAAAATTATTATATTATATAAATGCACAACATTTATGTTCGAACCAGGTCAGAGTTGGAAGACAGCAGCCTTAAGGATCTCTGAATGTGTGTGCTTTTTTATTTTGGAGAATAGTTTATGGAAAAATATATGGAATTAGCGCTTTTAGAGGCTAAAAAAGCTTATAAAAAAGGTGATGTACCTATTGGTTGTGTTATTGTTAAGGATAATAAAATAATCGCTAAGTCTCACAATACTAGAGAAAAAACTAATATTGTTACCAATCATGCTGAAATTATTGCTATTAACAAAGCATGTAAACGTTTGAAAAATTGGCGCTTAATAGGATGTACTATTTATGTTACAAAACAACCTTGTGATATGTGTTTGAGTGCTATAAAACAGGCGAGAATGGAATGCTTGGTTTATGGTACTGAGAATGATGAGAAAGTAGTTAATTATAAAACAAAAATAATCAATAATGTATTGAAAACTGAATGTGATGATATTTTAAAAAATTTTTTTATTGAAAGAAGAAAAGATAAAAATTAATGATGTTTAACCCTTAATATCATGATATAATAGTAATGAGGTGAAACTTTATGTATCAATCTTTGTATAGAAAATATCGTCCTTCAGAATTAAATGATGTGGTAGGGCAAGATATAGCTAAGAAAATATTAAACAATGCTATATCTAGAGATAATATTAATCATGCTTATTTGTTTTTTGGTCCAAGAGGTTGCGGTAAAACTAGTGTTGCTAAAATAATAGCAAAAACAGTTAATTGCTCTAATTTAGTAGATAATAAAGTTTGTGGCAAATGTGTATTCTGTACACTAAGTAATGACCAGAAAATAGATATCATTGAAATTGATGCGGCTTCAAATAATGGAGTAGATGAAATAAGAGAAATTAGAAATAAAGTAAGTTTAGCGCCTTCATCAGGAAAATATAAAATTTATATTATTGATGAGGTTCACATGTTAACAATCGGAGCTTTTAATGCTTTATTAAAAACATTAGAAGAACCTCCTAAACACGTTATTTTTATACTTGCAACAACAGATCCTCAAAAAATACCTTCTACGATTTTATCGAGATGTCAAAAAATAGAGTTTAAACCTATTAGTAATAATGAAATATCTAGAGGATTAAAAATTATTATCGAAAAAGAAAATATTTCTATTTCTGAAGATGCTATTGAAGAAATTTGTAGATTAGCAGATGGGGGAATGAGAGATGCAATTAATTTATTAGATCAAGTTCGTTTGTTTGCAGATGAAATTATTGGCGTTAATGATATTTATGAAGTGGTTGGAATTGTATCTAATGATAAAATAGAAAAACTTATTAATGATATAAATGATAATAATGTAAAAGATATTTTGGATTTCATAAATGAATTAAATAGCTGTGGAAAAAATATAGTTAAAATAACGGAGCAATTGATTCACTATTTAAGATTTTTGATTTACAAAGATTTAAGTAATTCTCAAAAATTAATCAAATTATTAAGTATTTGTGCTGATTGTTTATCTGATATGAGAAAAAGTAATAATCCAGTTATTTTATTTGAAATATCAATAATTCAATTATTGGGAAATAAAAATGATATAACTGTGGAAAACAAATTGATTCAACCGAAACAGCATATAACAGAAAAAGTTAATAATCATGAACATAAAAACATTAACACAAAATTTACAAAAGAATTAAAAAATGTTGATATTGTTGATGAAAAGACTGAAGTAGACAGAACTTTACTGTCTGATATAAGTAAAGAAAATATTTCCCGGGAAATAAATGTGGAAAAGTATAATGAATTTATAAAGCGAAGAATAAATAATGCTTTAGCTACTTTTTCTAAAAAAGAATTGATAGATATTAAAGAAAAGATTTTAGATGTTAATGATTATTTCATGGATGATAAGTTTAAAAAAGTGGTTCCTTTTATTATAGATTCTGAATTGAAAATATGTGGAGATAATTATTTGATATTTGTTTGTGATAGTGAAGCTAGTTCAGAATTGTTTAATGAACATTTGGTATCAATCGAAACATTACTTTCTTTAGTTTTGGATAGTGATATTAAAGCATTATCTATCAACAATCATGATTGGGAAATAATAAAACAACAATTTAATAATAAAGAACGTGAATTTCATTTTGAAAAAGAAGATGATAGAACTGTTGTTTATTTGAATTCTATCTTTGTTAAAGATAAGGAACCGATGGAAAGTTTATTCGGTAATATAATAGAATATAGTTAAGAGAGGAAAATTAATATGAATATACAAGCTATGATGAAACAAGCTCAAAAATTACAAAGTGATATGATGAAACAAAAAAAGGAAATAGATGGAACATTATTTGAATGTGAAAAATCTTTTGTTTCTATTTCAGCAACAGGTGATAAAAAATTAAAATCTGTAAAAATTAATATGGATAACATTGAAAAAGATGACTTAGAAACTGTTGAGGATTTAATTTTGGTCACTGTTAATGAATTGATGGATAAAATTGATAAAGAAACTGAGAGTAAAATGGGTCAATTTTCAAAAGGAATGCCAGGTTTATTTTAATGTATCCCAAAGATTTACAAAATTTAATGGAGTGTTTTAAGCAATTACCAGGTATTGGTGAGAAATCTGCTGAAAGACTTTCTATGTATTGTTTAGATTTAGATCATGAAATAATTGGTCTTTTTTCTGAATCAATAAAAAAAATTAAAACAAATATTAAAAGATGTTTAATTTGTAACAATATTAGTGACCAGTCTATTTGCAGTGTATGTGCAGATAATAATCGTGAAAAAAATGTCATTTGTGTGGTTGAAGAACCTAAAAATGTATTCCAATTTGAAAAATTAGGAAATTATAATGGACAATATCATGTACTGGATGGGTTGATTTCACCTTTAGATAATATAAATCCAGAAGATTTGAAAATAAAGGAATTAAAGGATAGAATTGAAAAGGAAAATGTATTTGAAATTATATTAGCTATAAAACCTTCTATAGAAGGAGAAACTACTGCTTTATACATTAGTTCAATACTAAAAGATTATAAAATTAAAATATCAAAAATTGCACATGGCATTCCTTTAGGTGCTGATATGGATTATATTGATGCTATGACATTAGAAATTGCATTTGATGAAAGAAAAATTATCAATGATAAAATTGGTGAATAATTAATATTTATTATCATATTGTTTAGTGGTGAATGATATGAAAAAAATTTTTAAATTTATTAAAAAGTTTATTATTAGTATTTTTATATTATATGGTTATAATTTAATAGCTTCTCCTTTGGGGATAATAATACCTATTAATATATTTACTATACTGATTACTACTATTTTAGGTATTCCTGCTATTTTCGCACTAATAACTATAATTGTTTTGTTATATTGAGAGGAGTTTATATGAATTTAGATGTAATTAAAAAAAGACAAGCTGTTGCTTTTAAATTAATTGAAAGAGCTAAGAATAATTATTCTCATGCATATATGATTGAAGCCAACAATAATCCTGATGGTATTATTATTGCTAAAACTTTAGCTTACAACATTTTATACAATAAAAGTATCGATGATATAAATGACATTGATAAAGTTTTAAATCATATTGATTTTTCTTTGGTAACAACAACTGGTAGTATTATAAAAAAAGATCAAATAATAGATTTACAAGAGATTTTCAATAAAAAATCTTTAACAAATGGAAAAAAAGTATATATAATTGAAGATTCAGAAAAATTAAATTTATCTTCT
>CAYJJY010000032.1:0-14285 GCA_964370615.1 uncultured Muribaculaceae bacterium | reverse complement strand
TATAAGCTTTCATAAGCCTTACTTTAGCACTTGTGTTGTTTAACCAATTAGAAAAATTAATTATATTTTCTTTATGATTTTCATCTATTTTTTTTACCATTGATTTATTAGTTATTATTTTTTCATCACTAAATAAAAATTTTACTAATTTTGTTTCATTTTCAGTGTATTTTTTTTCATTTTTTCTTTTATATTCAATATTGTCATTATTAATTTTATAAGCAATTTTATTTTGATTTATCATATCTATAAATGCACAAATCAATGTTTTTTTATTGATTTTTTTGTACTTTAAATAATATAACTCAATTATTGAATATTCTTTATCAATTTTTTGATTTACTTTTTTAGTTTGTTTTTTATAAAAATTTATTTGGAGGATTAATAATCCAATAATCCAAATTCCTACTACCGAAGATAATAACACTTTTTCTAAGGATTCAATTCTTTTAATTTCACCGTCTAATGTCAGTAACCTTAAAATAAGTTCGGCTTTTAATTCATCATTACTATTTAAACTATTTACATATTTTACAGCTTCGTTATAATCAAAATTATCTCTAGTTTCTTCAGCATTCACAACACTTTCGTATGCTATTTGACGAAATATTTGATATTCAGTATTTCCGATTTGGTTATCATACATTATATTTTGTTCTACTGTTTCTATTTCTGATAGTGCGTTAGTTGTTGTTTGTTTATCAGTTTTTATTTCACCATCAAAAATTATTCTGAAATCAGCTTGATCTTCTTTTTTTAAATCAGTTATATTTATAGTTATTATGTTATCATTTTTTGTTATGGTGGCATCTTTTCGATGGACATATGCTTGTGGTTCAAATTGTATTTTTTCACTTACTGGTAAAATTATTTTGATGTTTAAGTTATTTATATCTTCACTTAAGTTATCAAATAAATTATAAGTTAATTCATAACTGTCTTGATGTCTAATAATAATATCTTCTAAATAATAACTTATTAAAATATCTTTATTTAACATACTATTATTAAAGATTTTTAGTTCAGTATTATTAGTTGTTTCATTAATGGTATATATACCATAATCACCTTTTACAGCTTGATCTGTTTCTGTGAATAAATCACCATTTTCGTAAAGTTCTAATAAAGTTACATCGGATTTGAAATTTATTCCTTGTACTTTTTCTATCTCAACTTCAAAATCGTAATTCATTCCTAAATTTATTAAGTCTTCATAATGAATTGTAAACATATTATTGGTTTTAATGTTTTTTTCATAGCCAAAATATTCATCTTCCATTTTGAATGCTTCTAAAACATGAACAGTTCCATCTTCATTTATATAAAATTCCATATTGTGTTGTTCTATAAGTGCTTTAGGCTCTAGGCAGAAAGCAAAAAATAAAAATATAGCATAAATTGCTTTTTTCATAATATTCACCACTTCTATTATATCAAAAAAAAAGCTTTTTGTATAAACTTATATTAAGCAAAAATATGTTTGACAAAAATATGTTTGCATGTTAAAATTTTATTATAAGGAGGTTATATGAATAAACTTACTGCTCAACAATCAAAATTGTTGGATAAAATTAAGTATTTAATTGCAACAAATGGTTATTCCCCTACAGTTAGAGAGTTGTGTCTAGCTATGAATTTATCTAGTAGCGCTACTGTGCAGGTGCATTTAAATAATTTAGAAAAAAAAGGTTTTATTAAAAAACAAAATTCAAAAAATCGAACTGTTGAACTATTGGTAGAAAATGAATATTTGAATTCTGATGTTGTTAGTGTTCCTTTACTGGGAACAATTACGGCTGGAAATCCAATTGAAGCAATTGAAAATCCTGATGACTTTTTTTCATTACCTAGTTATTTAGTTCCTAAAAATAAAAACATTTTTACACTTCTTGTTAGTGGTGAAAGTATGATTAATGCTGGAATTTTAGATGGTGATATAGTTATAGTTGAACAAAAAAATACTGCTTTAAATGGTGATATTGTTGTTGCTATGACTGATGAATTTGAAGTTACTTTAAAAACATTTTATAAAGAAAATAATCACATTCGTTTACAACCGGAAAATGATACGATGGAACCTTTCATTTTACCTAGTGTTAAAATTTTAGGTCATGCTATTGGTTTGTATCGTAAGATAAAATAAAAAAGTAAATATTTATATTTACTTTTTATTTTTTAGAACCTTTTAAACCTTTTAATCCTTTTGTCCCACTAATACCTGCTAAAATATTATTATCAAAAGTTACAGTTTTTTGTTGTTTGATTTTATAATTTTTTATTCCGATTGAAATCATTTCATCTAATAATTTTTCATAATTTTTATTAGTTTTTTCCCATAAATAGAAAGCTAATGATCCTGGAATTGTGTTTGGTTCATTTAGATAAATTTTTTCTTTTTTTGAATCCATTAAAAAGTCAAAGCGACAAACACCTGATAAGTTTAAAGCTTTAAATGCTGTTATAGATATTTCTTGAATTTGAGTTTTAATTTTATCATCTACTCTGGCTGGTATAATTCTTTGAGCTCCTGACATTCCTTTAGAACCTCGATTAGTTTTTTTACCATCTCCAACATATTTGTCATTAAAAGTTAAGAATTCTTCTGTACTCATAACTTCTTCTAAGATACTTGCTTCTTGAATTTGATAATTCCCTAAGACACTACAATTTATTTCAGTTAAATTTTCAACTGCTTTTTCAACTACTATTTTAGTATCATAAGTTATTGTATCGGCAATTGCTTTTTCTAATTCGTTTTTATCTTTAACAAAATTAATACCTATACTACTTCCTAATGTGGCTGGTTTTATTATAATTGGATATCCCAACTTATTTATTTTTTTGATTATTTCTTCTTTATTTTCATGATATTCATTGTCATAAAACCATACGTAATCAACAAGTGGTAAATCATATTTTTCAAAGATTTGTTTCATGATAACTTTATCTTGTCCTAGGGCTGCTCCTAAAACATTACTTCCAACAAATGGTGCATTTATTGTTTGTAGGTACCCTTGAATAGTTCCATCTTCAACATTATTTCCATGAACAATTGGGAATATTATATCTAAATCAGTTATAATATTTTTAAATAGTCCTAGTGATTGTAAAACTATTGATCCATTTTTATTAAATAATATGGTTTTTTTGGCGAATTTTTTTAAATTTTCAAAATCTCGATATATAGTTATATCTGTTAACATTTTTCCTGTATACCAAGTCCCGTCTTTAGCAATATAAATCGGATGTATATCATACTTTTCTTGATTCATATTAACCATAGCTTGAACAGCTGTTATAATACTTATTTCGTGTTCTACGGTTTGTCCTCCGAAGATAACTCCTACTTTTATTTTCATAATACCTCCTAGAATATATCTGGTAAATCATTTTCTAATAAGACAAATGTTTCACCTTTTTTTAATTTATTTAATAACTGAAATGCTTCTTCTATTGAATCTACTATATGAATATTTTTGAATTTTTTTTCTTTTAATCCATCATATAGTGGTATTGTTTGTTTTTTTCCTACTAAGATTGCTTCATCACAAACTTCAGCTATTTGTTTACCAGCTTCTTTATTTTAAGAGTATTGTTCTTCTCCTAATTCAATCATACCTGGTGTTATTATTATTTTTTTTCCATCCATCATATTTAAAACTTCTAATGCCATTTTAAATCCTTGTGGATTTGAGTTATAGGCATCATCAATTATATTGATATCTCCACGTTTAATTAATTCTAAACGATGTTCTACTGCTTTTACACCACTTACTGCTTGTTGTAATTGTGGAATTGATATCCCCAACTCTTTTCCTAAAGCTATAGCAGCTAAAAGGTTATAAATATTATTATTACCTAGTAGTTTAGTTTCGAATAGATATGTTTTTTTATCAAATTCTATTTCAAATGACATTCCTTTTTTAGAACATTTTATATTTTTTGCTTGTATGTCACATTCAGAATTAATTCCTATCCAAATAATTTTACAGTTATTTTTTAAGTTGTAATTAACTTGTAACGGATCATCAGCATTTAATATTCCAATTCCATCATGTGGTAGTGACTCGATTAAAGAAAATTTTGTTTCTTGAATATTTTCTATTGTTTTAAATGTTTCTAAATGAGCTTTACCTATTACTGTTAAAATACCATATTTAGGTTTTACTAAATCACAATAACTTTGAATATCGCCGTGTTTTAAAGCTCCCATTTCTGCAATAAAATAATCATTAAATTTATCTAAGTAGTTATTGATTGTCATAACTAAACCTAGTTTTGTATTATAGTTTTTTGGAGTTGGAAAGGCATTGTATTTAATATTTAAAATATCATTTAAAATATTTTTACTACTTGTTTTTCCATAACTACCTGTTATTCCAATGACTTCAGTGTATTTTAATCCTGTTAACTTTGTTTTTGCTTTTTTCACATATGAGTAGTTATATAATTTTTCAATTGGTTTGTTAATTATATTACTTACAAACATAAGTATAAAATTCAAATATATCAAAAGTGAGAAATAGATAAAGTATATTTCATCCGGTAAGAATAACAATGGAACGAATAATATTAAGCTCATTGTTATTATTAGTCTTTTAACTCTGTTAGTATAAACAAGAGGTTTTTTTTGTTTAACTTTTGATTTGATTTTATAATAAACTATTAGTAAGATTAAACTTATGATTAAATATATATTATAAAATATGTTATTATATAATCCTAGTAAACTTAGTATTACAAATAATAAATCAAAATTTAATAGTTTTTTTTTGTTTTTTAATAACCAGTGAATATACCAATTATTTTCATTGTACCTATTTTGTTGAAAAATCATCATTGCGTTATTATTTTTAAGTACAAAATATAATAATAATGGCAATAATTTTAATATCATATTATCCTCCTATAAAATTCTTTAAAATACTGATTGTTTGTTCTAATCTCTCTAAATAGGCATAATGCGTACATCCTTCATAAACAATTAATCCACAGTCTTTTATTTTCTTTTCTAATTCGTATGCTCGTGTTATATTTACTTCTTTATCTTGGGTTCCCCAGATTAAGATTGTTGGAGCTTTAATTTTAACAACTTCTTCACTTATATCATCATTTACTGTATTTACTAAAATTTGTCTCATTACTTCACTAGCGTTTCGGTAATCAGTTGAGCCGATGTGTTTTTTAGCGTAACTTTCTAATTTATTTAATAATGGTATTTTTTTAGCTGTTTTTAATAATTTAATTTTAAAAGTTGCTTTTTGTATTTCTTTACAAAAAGGGCTGGCTAAACAAATCAATTTATTTACTTCATATTTACTGGCATATAGTAATCCTATTTTACCACCAAATGAATGACCAACTATGGTTGGTTTTTTTATTTTTAGTTTATCAACCAACTCTTTGATGCATTCTACATAATCTTTGACTTGCCAAGCTAACTTAGGTTCTTCACTTTGACCAAATCCTGGTAAATCAACTATAATGATTCGGTTAGTTTTTTCAAACCTATCACCTAGCATTTTCATCATTTCAATGTTTTGTCCCCATCCATGTAAGTATAAAATGGTTGGTTTATCTTTATTTCCATAATCTATATAATTTAGATTTATATCTTTTATTTGCAATATAATCACCGTTTTAATTATACCACGGATAGAAACAAACATAAAGTTTTTATGATTAATTTGTTTGAATTTCTGTAATCGTTATATCATTATATTTTGTTTTTAAAAGTTCTATTTGATTTTTATTCGCTTCAATTATAACTTCTGTTATTTTAACTCCGTTTACTGTTATTTCATTTTTTAAATTTATATCACCTATTTTATCTAAATTTACTTGATATCTTTGGATTAGATTGCTTATATTTTTATCCCTGGTATATTCTGTGAATATATATTCATCAAAATCAAATTTTGGATAATACTTTATGGGTATGTATGGTTTTATGGATATAATTTTTATATCATTAAAATTATTAATATTCTTGGTTGTTATTTCATTTGAGTTCACTTGATATAATACTGTTTCATTGATTGAACCATAAACTGTTAAAACTGGGTTATTATTGTCTGCTATTAAAATTATCAAAAAAATTATTATTAAATATTTTTTCATTTCATCACCATTTATAGTTTGATGATTTTTTTAAAAAATATTAAAAAAAAACAATGTTTTTTTAACATTGTTTAAATTATTTATTTAATTGATCAATATCCATATTTCTATCATGTTTTATTGGTTCCCATGCCATATCTTTTTTAAATAAAATAATAAAGTTAATTGGTACCCAACTTAACATAAATACTCCAAATAGTAAAATACCTGACATTGTTTTTTTAACACTCTTTTTATTATAAATTACTACAAATATATTAAGCGCTAATCCGAATACATAAAAGGCAACAAAGAATATTAATCCATATGCAAACATATATGAGAATAAATCATATAATTCAACATTAAAGATGTCAAAAATCATTAGTAATATAACTAAGAATACACTTATAACTTGAACCACTACAGCTAAGAATGTCAGTAACATATCTAAGCATGGTAAGAATCCAGTTCTTAAATAAGTTTTAATTAAATCTTTATAATATACTTTTAAACATTGAAAGTTACCTAAACTCCATCTTTTTCTTTGTTTCCATGATTCTTTAAATTTTAAAGGTTGTTCGTCATATGTTATTGCTTCTTCAACAAAAGCTATTTTTATATTATTTAAAGCACATTGTGCTGTAAATTCTACATCTTCTGTTAAAGTTACTGTATTAAAACCATATTCTTCGATTATTTCTTTTCTAATTACAAATCCTGTTCCATTAATAGATGCTGAACCATTTAACTGCATACGAGCTTTGTTAAAAAAGAAGTTTTGTAACCAGTAAAAAATTGAATACGATCCACTTATCCAGTTATCGGTTGGATTTTTACTATCTCTAAAACATTGAGCTACTTTATGTCCTTCACATAAAGCATCGTTCATGCGTGCTAAGAAGTTTTCATGAACTAAGTTATCAGCATCGAAAATAACATAAGCGTCTATATCTTTTTCTTTTTTTAATTTATCAAAAGTAAATTTTAAAACTTCTCCTTTTGATTTTGTAGGTACTGTACATTTAATTATTTTAGCCCCTGCATCTTTTGCGGCTTTTTCAGTATTATCTGTACAATTATTTGGTATAACATATACATCAAATAAGTTTTCCGGGTATTTTTGTTTTAATAAACTTTTTACAAGTGAACCTATAACTACTTCTTCATTTCTTGAGGCTATTAATATAGCAAATTTATGTTTTGGTTTGTGCTTTTTAATTAGCTTTTTATTCATGTTTTTAAACCCAAAAATCCCTGTTATAAAGAAATATAATCCATATGTTAATGTTAAGATAAATAATAAATAATAAATAAATTGCATTTAATTCAACTCCTAGTACTATACATTATAACATAAATATTATAGATGGTAAAATTATTTGTATAAAATATTTAAATCAACATTTCCATCTATACCTTCGACAATTCCCTGGTCTGTTAATTGCCATATATAGTATTCTTTTTCATAATCTGTTTGTTCTGTGTAGTGAGCTACCCATGTTAAATAATCTAAGTCCCAAACTCTTTCTAAGTAAAAAGCGCTTCCATATAACATGGCTTGATAACCGCTTTGTTCAATTTTACTTAAAAAATGATTGGCTAAATTATTTAAATCAGTAAAATTTAAGTTATACTCTTCAAAATCTTCCCAGTCTTCCCAATCAAAAACTATTGGTAGTTGAAGTTCTATTCCATCAAGTATTTCTAATATATAATTTACTTGCGAATCTATTTCTTCAATGGTTGATGCATATGAGAAAAAGTATACTCCTACATCTATTCCGGCTTCAATTGCTCCTTTTATATTTTCTATGTATCTGTTATCTAATACATTTTGACCATTTATATTATAACCAAATCCTAATCTAATTATAGCAAATTCTACACCTGATGCTTTAACTTTGTTCCAATCGATTTCATCTTGCCATGTTGAAACATCTATTCCAATTTCAGTATTTTCTGTTTTGTGTTCTTGGATTAAATCTTCTAAATAAATTGGTGTGGATTGTCCATAACTTATTTCTTCTAAAACATTGATTGTTATGTCTTTGTTAGTTTGATTATTGGAAGAGTCTATAGCTTGGACTGTTATATTGTATGTTCCTATTTGAGTTAGGTCATAAGTTCCTTTGATATTAATTTCAATACTTCTATCATAATTATCGCCATAACCAATTGATTTTAGTAAATCAAAAGATTGGTTTAATTTTAAATTGAATTTAGAAGCACCAAATATTAGTGGTGCTTCTTTATCTACAACTTTAATAGTGATATTTTCAATTTTATCTTGATATTTTAATTCAATATTATATTCTTTTAAACTGTTTGTATCTAGCAATATATTTTCTGTTTCTAGATTTGTTTGTTCTATTAAGTCATATAAATAAACTTCTTCGTTGAAATTAATTTCATATGAATTAATTTGTTTTAAGATTGGTTCTTCACTACATCCTGTTAGTAGTAAAAGTAAGATCCATATTTTTTTCAATTTTTCCCTCTTAATCTATATTTATTTCTTCTAAAAAATCATCTATTGTTAATATCTTTTTATCTACTTCATCTAAAGTAATTTCTTCTATTTCTGGTACAGTATCAACTGTGATATTTTTTACTACTTCTAAACTTGTTCTTATAAATGCATCATTTATTTTTTGTTTAGATATGATTGTTCCGGTTGAATATCTATCAACAATTGGTAAGTCTGTTACTTTAATCATTTCTATATTATCGCTTATGATACCGATATTTTTATTTGTTGTTATAAATGTTTTTAAGATGCGATATGGATTTGTTTTTACATCTCTTACTAATTGAATTCCTTTTTTAGCGCGACTTGTTTTTTCAAATTCAGATAATTTTATTCTTTTTCCAGTTTTATTTTCAGTAATAACAATAATATAATCATTTTCATTAATAGTATGCGCTGATATAACTTGATCTTCTTTTAAGCTTATTGCTTTTACACCGCTTCCTTTTAATCCTATTGGTGTTATTTCTTCAATGTCATATCGTAGTGCATAACCATTTTTAGTTGTGATTAAAACTTCTTTACCTTCGTTGTAATTTACTGCAACTACTTTATCTGCATCTTTTAATTTCATGAATGTCATTGCTTTTGAATATCTTGTTACTTTAAATTCACTTAAGATAGTTCTTTTTACCAGTCCATTTTTAGAGTATGATGTTATATAAATATTGTGGTCAAAATTGGTTACTGGCATACAATTAATGATGTTTTCGTCACTTTCTATTTTAATTATATTAGATATATGTTTTCCTAATTCTTTCCATTTTAATTCAGGTATTTCATATACTGGTATATAAATATAATTTCCTAAGTCAGTGAACATTAAGACTGTATCTAGAGTATTTAATTCATAAAGACCAATCGCATAATCTTTTTCTTTTACCATTGTATCTTCGTCATTAGCCATAAAACTTCGTTTTGATACTCTTTTTACATATCCTTGTTTTGTAATAACTACTATACAATCTTCTTTTGGAATCATTGATGTTGTATCGATTTTAATTTCAGTTATTTCATCATTAATCATCGATTTTCTTTCGTTTCCATATTCTTTTTTTATTTGACGTAGTTCATCTTTCATTTTATTTTTTAAAACATTTTCATCGTTTAAAATAAGTTCTAAAGCTTTTATTAATGTTTCTAATTCTTCTTTTTCTGATATTAATAATGTAACATCGGTATTTGTAAGTTTATATAATTGTAACATAACAATTTGCTCGGCTTGTTTTTCAGTGAACTGATATTTTTCTACTAAATTATTTTTAGCGTCACCTTTATCTTTACTAGCTCTAATTGTAGCTACTACTTCATCAAGAATTGAAAGTGCTCTAATTAATCCTTCAACTATGTGTTGTCTTTGTTTAGCATGTTCTAAATCAAAAGAAGTTCTTCTTACAACTACATCTTTAAAATGGTTTATATACGCGTCTAGAATCGGTAATATTCCTAATGTCATGGGACGGTTGTTTACGATTGCTACCATATTAAAATTATAAGATATTTGTAAATCAGTATTTTTTAATAGGTAATTTATAATAAGTTCTGATTGTGCATCTTTTTTCAAATCAATTACAATTGTTTGTGGATTTTCTAAGTCTGATTCATCTCGTACTTCAGAAATTCCTTCTATTTTTTTATCTAATCTAATTTCATCTATTCTTTTAACTAAGTTAGCTTTATTAACATCATATGGTAGTTCTGTTATGATGATTTGTTTTTTTGTAATTTCATATTTAGCTTTTAAAAAGATTTTTCCTCTTCCGGTTTTATAAGCTTCTTCTATACCTTGTTTCCCTTCGATTATAGCTCCGGTTGGAAAATCTGGACCTTTTATAATTTCTAGTATTGTTTCTAGGTAACAATTTGGGCTGTCTATTCTTTTTATAGTTGCTTCTATTACCTCACTTAAATTATGTGGTGGAATATTAGTGGCATAACCGGCTGATATCCCTGTTGAACCATTTACAAGTAAGTTAGGAAATTTAGCTGGTAAAACTGTTGGTTCTAGCATACTATCGTCGTAATTAAATGTTAAATCAACTGTATCTTTACTTATGTCTTTTAACATTTCATTACTTATTTTAGCTAATCTTGCTTCTGTGTAACGCATAGCAGCTGCTGAATCGCCATCCATTGAACCATTATTTCCGTGCATATCAATAAATACAGCGTTTTGTTTCCACCACTGAGACATTCTTACCATTGCTTCATAAATACTACTATCACCATGTGGGTGATAAAAACCCATTACGTTTCCAACTGTTTTAGCTGATTTTTTGTATGGTTTTTCGTGAGTATTTCGATCTTGATGCATAGCATATAATATTCTTCTTTGAACTGGTTTTAATCCATCTCTTACATCTGGTAGTGCTCTATCTTGAATTATTGTCTTTGAGTATCTCCCAAATCTTAATCCCATAATATCTTCTAGGGAATAATCAAATATTTTTTTTAATATATCGTCCACAATCTCACCTCTATAATTTTATTGTTTTTTGTATTTGATCTTTATTTATTAAGTGTAATTTTATCATTTCTAAACTTAATTCTTTTTGATATTCAACTAATCTATTTATATAACCTTCTACTTTTTCTTTCTCACCTATTTTTATAGCGTTTGTTAGTATGCTGTTATGAAATTGATTTAATAAATCAAAGGTTGCGAAACATCCTGTATATCCTTGAGAAGTAAAAACTTCTTTACTAAATATTTTAGGGGCTAAATTAATTTCTTCATGTCTTAATAATAGTCCTACATAACCTTTATAATGATTTTTATTTTTTCTAAAAGAAAATTTTTTTGTATATTCTTTTTTTAAAAATTTTTCATTTATAAGTATATTAAAGATTTTTTTTAAATCTTCACTATTGGTAAATAATCCAGCTGAACAGTTTGGTCCATAAACAAGAGTTTTAGGGTCATTTACTGTATTGTCTGTTTTTCCTGAGGCTGCTAAATTATTACTTATTGGTTTATAGGTAGTATTGGTTAAGTTTAATCCTTCTATGATATATTTAGTTATTATATCATCGTAATTTTTATCAAATATTACTTCTAGTATGTCTGTTAAAATTAATAATCCTATATCGCTATACTTGTATTCATTTTCTTTAACTTGTATTTGTCGTAGTTGACTTAGAGCTTCGTTTTTATTTGAAGCTTGTTCGATTCTATCTTTAGTTATATATTCACCTGTCATTAATAATAAATCATTAATTGTTATTTCTTTTAAATTCTTATAATTATCAGATATTTCTGATATTTTTTTTGTTAGGGTTAAAATATTTAATTCATCTAGTTTAAAAAATAACATCAGTGTAAATAATTTTGTTACTGATGCTATATCAAACAGAGTTTTTTCATCAACATTTTTATTTTGATTATTTTTACCACCAAATATTTTTATTTCAGCAGTTGGAATTTTTAATAGTGTTGAAATACCTGTTATATAGTTTTCACCTTTAGTATTTCTATCATCTAAAAAATCTATTGTTATTTTTTCAATGTTATTTATTATTAATTCTGGTGTTGTATACTTTAGTTCTAATTTTGCTTGTTGTAATAGTTTTAAATTAGAACCGTTTATTTTTAAATTATCTATTTTCATTATAACTCCTTTTATTAAATTATAATGTTGTAGATTTTATTTATTCTTTATTTTTTATAGTCGTCTTTTAAAGTGAAATCAACGTTTTCTTCGATCCATTCTTTTCTTGGCGCTACTTGATCACCCATTAAAACAGTTACTCTTTTTTCTGCTAGAGCTGCGTCAGTTATATTTACTTTAATTAAACTTCTCGTTTCCGGATTCATAGTTGTATCCCATAATTGACTAGCGTTCATTTCACCTAAACCTTTATATCTTTGGATTTCTGGTTTTGTTTTAAATGTTTCTAGTAATTCTTTTCTTTCTTCTTCTGTCCAAACATAATGTTGTTCTTTATTGTTATATATTTTATATAATGGTGGCATAGCTATAAACAATTTACCATTTTCAATTAAAGGTTTCATGTATCTGTAGAAGAAAGTTAGTAATAAAACTTGAATATGAGCTCCATCATCATCGGCATCGGTCATGATTATGACTTTATCATAATTTGAATCTTTAACTTCAAAATCACTTCCTACGCCAGATCCTATTGTATGGATTATAGTATTTAGTTCTTCATTTTTTAAAACTTCATCTAATTTTGATTTCTCACAGTTTAATACTTTCCCTCTAAGTGGTAGTATTGCTTGGAATTTTCTATCTCTTCCTTGTTTTGCTGAACCACCTGCTGAATCACCTTCGACTAAAAATAATTCATTTTTATTTGGATTTTTTGCTTGAGCTGGAGTTAATTTACCTGATAATGCTTGTTCTTTTTTCTTGTTTTTACCATTTCTAGCTTCATCTCTTGCTTTTCTAGCTGCTTCTCTTACTAGTTTACTTTTTAGCATTTTGTTTAAAATATTAGTTGCTATTGCTTTATTTTCTTCTAAAAAGAATTGCAATTGTTCACTTGTTATATTTTCTACTATTGTTCTAGCGATTGGAGTTCCTAGTTTTGATTTTGTTTGTCCTTCAAATTGCAGTAATGATTCTGGTATTTGTAAACTGATAATGGCTGTTAATCCTTCTCTTGTGTCAGTTCCTTCTAAGTTTTTATCTTTTGCTTTTAACAGGTTGTTGTTTTTTGCATATTCATTAAAAACTCGTGTTAGGGCTGTTTTGAAACCTACTTCATGTGAACCACCATCATTTGTTTTTACATTGTTAACAAAACTTATGATGTTTTCTGAGTAATTTTCAGTATATTGAAAAGCTATATTTACGCCAATATTTTCTTTCTCACCATTAATAGAAACAACTTTATGCAATTCTTTTTTTCCATCATTTATAAATTCTACAAATGACTTTAACCCATTTTCATAACAAAAACTTTCTTGTTTTTTATCTTCTTCATCTATTACTTCTACTGTTAATCCTTTTAATAAAAAGGCTGATTCTTGCATTCTTTCACATATTGTCGTGAATGAGAAATGCGTTGATGAAAATATTTCTTTATTTGGTTTAAACCTTACCTTTGTTCCTGTTTTATTTGTTTTTTCTAACTTATTTAATGGTACTTTTAAATTACCGCCATCTTCAAAACGTATATAATGGGTAAATCCGTCACGTTTAATAGTTACTTCTAACCATTCACTTAAAGCATTAACTACTGATGCTCCTACTCCATGTAGACCACCAGAAACTTTATATCCTGATGATTCAAATTTACCGCCTGCGTGTAAAACTGTGTAAATGACTTCAGGGGTACTCATCCCACTAGAATGGTTACCGACTGGTACTCCTCGACCTTCATCCTCTACAGAAACGCTACCATCTGAGTGCAGTGTTATTCTTATTTTTTTTCCAAATCCATTTAATACTTCGTCAATTGAGTTGTCAACTATCTCCCATACTAAATGATGTAATCCTCTTTTATCTGTCGACCCGATGTACATACCTGGTCTTTTTCGAACGGCTTCTAATCCTTCTAATATTTTTATAGAGCCTTCATCATATTTTGTCATGATATCACCTTTATAAATTATACATTAAAATCCTTTATATTTCAACAATTTTATTTAATTGATTAATTATAAATTAAAAAAATACGATATTTCGTACCT
>CAYJJY010000031.1:0-15157 GCA_964370615.1 uncultured Muribaculaceae bacterium | reverse complement strand
TTTATGTCACAAGACTTATTAGAGTTTATCCAATACTTTTTAAATTTACTAGCCATAATAGCTCCTATATTAGCTATAGGACTAGGAATCTTAGACTTTATTAAAGTTATCGCTAATGGTGATGCAGATAAAGAAATGAAAAATGCTGGCAAAAACTTCTTAATAAGAGTTGGAGTAGCAATGTTACTATTAATAGTACCACTTATTATAGCATTTATTTTAAACACATTTGGTGATGTTATAACAGGTTATAATAGTGATGACCCATTCTGTGGATTAGAAGTAGGATTAGAATAAAGAGGAAAAATGAAATTATATATAATTAGACATGGTGAAACTGTGGAAAACTCTAACAATTGTTTAGTTGGAAGAATAAACAGTTCACTAACACAAAACGGTATAAATCAAGCTAAAGAGGTAAAAAAATACCTAGATAGTAAAAATATTGATTTAATTGTTTCATCAACTTTAGATAGATGTAAACAAACTGCAGAAATAATTGCAGAAAATAAAATCGATATTATTTATACTGACAAATTATTAGGGCGTGATCACGGTGAATTCACAGGAAAACATCGTGATACCGTTGACTTTAATGAATATTGGAACTATAATTTAAATAAGCAATATGAAACAGCTGAAAATATAAGAGACTTATATGATCGTTGTGCTAGTGTTATAGAAGAACTAAAAACAAAATATAACAAAAAAGATGTTGCTATAGTAACCCACAGCGGAGTAATAAGAGTTTTATATTATTATTTCAAAGGAATTCCACAAGATGGAATCATGGGAGCAATAAAAATAGAAAACTGTCAAGTTTTCGAATATGAGATAGGAGAAAAAATATGAAAATAATATCAATTAATGCTGGTAGTTCATCATTAAAATTTCAAATGTTTGAAATGCCAGAAGAAACAGTTTTAGTATCAGGACTTTTCGAAAGAATCGGAATGGATGGAAGTTTTTACACTTTAAAATTTAATGGTGAAAAATTAAAAAAAGAAACAGAATTAAAAAATCATGCTGATGCAGTACAAATATTAATGACAGAATTAATAGATAACAAAATAATCTCATCATTAGATGAAATTAATGGTGTTGGACATCGTGTAGTACATGGTGGTTCTAAGTATGCATCATCTGTAGTAATAACAGAAGAAGTAGAAAAAGAAATTGAAAACTTAATCCCATTAGCGCCTTTACACAATCCAGCCAACTTAACAGGGATTCAAGCATTTAATGAAAAATTAAATGTACCAGCAGTAGCAGTTTTTGATACAGCATTTCATCAAACAATGCCAAAAGAATCATTCATTTATGGAGTACCTTATGAATGGTATGAAAATCATGGTGTAAGAAGATATGGATTCCATGGAATTAGTCACGATTACGTATCAAAAAAATTAATGGAAGAATTAAATAATCCCAAAGCTAATTTAATTACATGTCACTTAGGAAATGGTGGAAGTATTAGTGCTATTAAAGATGGTATCTGTTATAACACTAGTATGGGATTCTCACCTAATGCTGGATTAATTATGGGAACACGTTCAGGAGATGTTGATGCAACATTTATTCCATATGTAATGGAAAAAGAAAATAAATCATTAGATGAAATCATGAATATTTTAACTAAAAAAAGTGGTTTTTTAGGAATAAGTCAAAAATCTAGTGATGCAAGAGATATCGAAGACGGTATTGCAGCTGGAGATGAAAAATGTATTTTAGCCAACGATTTATATGTTAATAGAGTTGTAGATTATGTAGCAAAATATTATGTACAATTAGGACGTGTTGACGGATTATGTTTCACAGCAGGACTAGGAGAAAACTCATCACTAGTAAGAGAAATGGTTTTAAATAAATTAAGTTGTTTAGGAATTGAATTAGATACTGAAAGAAATAATGTAAGAGGAGAATTTAGAAAAATAACTACTGAAAATTCTAAAGTTCCATGTTATATTGTTCCAACAGATGAAGAATTAATGATTGCTAGAGATACTTATAGTTTTATAAAATAAAAATGATGTCACCATCATTTTTTTTCTTTACTAAATAAATAAGCAGCAAACAAAGCTGTCATAGGAACCGCAATTAAAATTCCAATACTACCAATTACACTTTGTAAAATTTCAACAATAATCATTTCCATATTAAATAAATATAAGGTATTTTTTGTATAAGTTGTTAGTAATAATACAGTTGCAATAGAACTTCCAATATAAGCTAATATTAAAGTGTTAGTCATAGTACCGATAGCATCCTTACCAACATTCATTCCAGAAATAAACAATTTTTTAAAACTTTTTTCTTTCATATGAATAGAAATTTCATTTATTGAAGATGAAACACTCATAGCAATATCCATAACAGCTCCTATTGAACCAATTATGATACCACTCCATATTAATGAAACTAAATCAATTGGATTTTCATTATTAATTTGATTAATCAAAACATAATCAGAATCTAAAAAACCAGTTAAATTTAAAATATTATTAAATATAAAGGCTAGTATACCAGTAATTAAAATTCCACTTATATTACCAATTATAGCCCCAAGAGTTTTTTTATCAGCACCATTAATTAATAATAAACTCACTGTAATAATTAAAATAGCTAAGATAATAGTTAAAATATAAATATTAGCTCCAGCTAAAATACCAGGAATATAAATTAAAAAAATAATACCACAAGTAAATAATAAAGCTAAAATAGTATTCAAACCCTTAAATCTACCAATAATTAAAATGATAGCAAAAAATAAAATACATAAAAAAATCAAAGTACCTATCCGGTTATACTCAGCAAAAATCCAAGTTTCATCTTCGGTATAAAGTAAAATAATATTATCACCAATTTCAACTTGTTTTTTAATACTACCTGCATTTGGACTTATTTCTTGAATTGATTCAACTATCCGTCCTTTTAATTCACCAGAATTAATCTCAGCCTTAAAATAAATAGAAGTAAGTTCATAAGCAAAACTATTATCTTCACTATGAATGACCTCAACAATTTCTAAAACAGTAGCTTCATTAAAATCTTGATAAACTTCGATTGAGTTATCAGTTGAAAAAATATTACTTCCAATAAGAATAGTTAATAAAGCAAATATTAAAGTAATTATATAAATAATTTTTTGTTTCATAATTCTCACCTTTTTCAAGTATAACATAAATATAATTTATTTGCCATTTTATATGACCCAAATTTATAGACTTTTAAAATAAATTAAGTTATAATATTTGTGTAGAAAGCGTGAAACTATGAAAAAAAAACAAATACTAAAAAAAATAAAGAAATATAATGACATTGTAATAGCCCGTCATGTTGGAGCAGACCCAGACGCTTTAGGAAGTTCAATTGGATTAAAGGAAACTATTAAATTAAATTTTCCTCAAAAAAATGTTTATGTAGTAGGAAACACTGCGAATAGATTTAGATATTTAGGTGAAATGGATAAATTACCAGAAGACTGTTCAAATATGTTATTAATAGTAACAGATACTCCAGATAAAAGAAGAATTGAAACAGCAAGTCCGAGTTATTTTAAAGAAACAATTAAAATTGATCATCACCCATTCGTTGAGGAATTTGCAAGCATTGAATGGATAGATAATAAAGCTTCATCAGCTTCACAGATGATAGTTGAATTCATAAAAGATAATAAATTAAAAATAGATACTAACATAGCTTCAAAACTTTTCGCAGGAATAGTAGCTGATACAGGTAGATTCTTATATGATTATACAACACCAAAAACCTTTGATTATACATCTTGGTTAATCAAAAAAACAAATTTAGACTTCACATCATTGTATCCTCAAATGTATTTAAGAAATTTTAATGATATTAAATTCTCAGCATATATAACAATGAATTTAACTATAACTGAAAATGGTTTAGCTTATTTAAAATTAACAGATGAAGTTTTAAAAATGTATAATGTCGACCCTTCAACAGCCGGAAACTTAATTAATAATTTTGATTTGATCAATGATTTTACAGTAATTGCTTTATGTTCAGAAGATAAAGTAAATAATTATATTAAATGCTCAATTAGATCGAGAGGACCAATTATTAATGAAGTAGCTAGTGATTATAATGGTGGTGGACATAAATTAGCTAGTGGCGCTAAAATACCAACATTTGAAGAAGTAGAAAATATGTTAAATGATTTAGACAAAGTATGTGAAAACTACAAGATGGAGGAAAAAAAATGCACGGAAGAGCCATCGAACTAGTAAAAGAAAAACCATACTATTTACCACAATTACTATTTGAAAATTATAAGCAAATGGGCTTAAGTGATTTTGAATTAATATTTTTAATATATTTTTTAAATAATGAATCAGCATTTAATCCAAAATTAACCGCAACAAAATTGAGTGTTGAACTAACTGATATAATGGAGACAGTTGCATCACTAACTGAAAAAGGAATTTTAAAATTAGAAATCTCTAAAAAAGGTATAAAATCAGAATTTATTAATTTAGAAGAGTTATACAATAAATTAGTATTTTTAATTATAAATCCAGTTGAAGAAAAGAAAACAAATTTATTTGATACCTTTGAACAAGAGTTTGGAAGAACACTGTCACCAATGGATTATGAAATAATAGCCGCTTGGCAAAAAGCAAACTCAGATGAAATAATAATACTAGCTTTAAAAGAAGCGGTATATAATGGAGTAAATAATTTAAAATACATTGATAAAGTTCTAGCAGAATGGAATAAAAAAGGTATCAAAAATAAAGAAGATGTCGAAAAAAATAAAATAAAATTTGAAACAAAAAAAATCAATAAAAAATTATTTGATTATGATTGGCTAAATGATAGAGATAATTGATTATCTAGAAGAAATATTACCAAATGCTAGTTGTGAATTACTATATAAAAAAGATTATGAATTTTTAATAGCAATTATGTTAAGCGCTCAAACTACTGATAAAAAAGTAAATCAAGTAACCCCAGTATTATTTAATAAATATAAAAACCTAAAAGAATTGAAAACTGCTAAAAAAGAAGAAATAGCTCAAATAATTAGAATTTTAGGAACCCAAAATATTAAAGCTAAAAATATCATAATTATAGCTACTATACTAGAGAAATATCAAACCGTTCCAAACGACAGAAAGTTACTAGAAAGTCTTCCAGGAATTGGACGAAAAACAACAAATTTATTTTTAGCTAATATTTATAACGAACCATATATGGCTGTTGACACCCATATAAGTAGAGTAACTAAAAGATTAAATTTAGTCAAAGAAACGGATGACGTTCTAAAAATAGAAAAAAAACTAATTAAATTAATACCAAAAGAAAAAATAACAAAATTGCATCACCAGTTAGTTTTATTTGGAAGATATTATTGCACAGCAAAAAATCCAAAATGCACAGACTGTGGTTTAAAAAAGTTATGTCAATATAAAATAAAGTAAGGAGGAATATTATGTTTATAGATGAGGTCAAACTACAACTAATCGCCGGTACCGGTGGAGACGGTTGTATGGCATTTCGCCGTGAAAAATATGTAGAAATGGGTGGACCATTCGGAGGTAGTGGAGGACGCGGGTCTGATATTATCTTTAAAGTTGATGAAGGATTAAATACTTTAGTTGATTTAAGATATCAAAAAGTAATTAAAGGAACAAAAGGTGGAAATGGATTAGGAAAAGCAAAGCATGGAGCTGCCGCTGAAGAAGTTATAATTAAAGTACCATTAGGAACTGTAGTAACAGATATAGATAATGGATTAATCATAGCAGACTTAACAAAAAAAGATGACCAAGTAGTTGTAGCTAGTGGAGGACGTGGTGGACGCGGGAACATAGCGTTTGCAACACACGCTAACCCAGCTCCTGCATATTGTGAAGCCGGAGAACCAGGAGAAATTAGAAATATTAAAGTAGAGTTAAAACTATTAGCCGATGTAGGTTTAGTAGGAATGCCAAGTGTAGGAAAATCAACCATAATTTCTCAAATTTCAAAAGCAAAACCAAAAATAGCTGCATACCATTTTACAACATTAAAACCAAATTTAGGAGTTGTAAAATCAAATAATTCATCATATGTAGTAGCAGATTTACCAGGATTAATTGAAGGAGCATCACAAGGTGATGGTCTAGGAGATCAATTTTTAAAGCACATTGAAAGAACAAGAGTAATAGCTCATGTTATTGATATGAGTGCATTTGAAGGAAGAGACCCTTATGACGATTACATTACAATTAATAAAGAGTTAGACGCTTTTAATCCGAAAATATTAAAAAAACCACAAATTATTATAGCTAATAAAATGGATATAGAAACATCAAAAGAAAATCTAAAAGAATTTAAGAAAAAAGTAACAGATGTTGAAATATTCGAAGTAAAAGCTATAACTAATGAAGGTTTAAAAGAAGTAATTGAAAAATTAGCAGCAATGTTAGAAACAATCGAAAAACAACCATTATATGAAGAAGAAAATTTTGAAAGTCATGTTTTATACAAATTCAAATATGAAAAACCATTTTCTATTAATAAAAGTGGTTCGACATGGATTATCTTTGGAAAACAAGTTGAAAAAATGTTAATGATGACAAAGTTCAATACAGATGAAGCAGCTACAAGATTCGCATACAAATTAAAAAAACTAGGAATCGATGAAGAACTAGAAAAATTAGGAGCTGTTGAAGGAGATACTGTTAGAATTTTAGATTATGAATTTGAATATAAAAATTAAAGCCGATTATTCGGTTTTTATTTTTTAGTTAATAATCCATTGACACAATCACAAAAACCAAATATAATTTATATAGGAGATGATAACATGAAATATCACTTTATTGGGATTAAAGGTGCAGGAATGAGTTCCTTAGCGCAAATATTAAACGACTTAGGATATGAAGTTCAAGGAAGTGATAAAGAACAATACTTCTTTACTGAAAAAGCACTAAGAGAAAAAAATATAAAAATATTACCATATGATGTTAATAATATAAAAGAAGATTTAGTAGTTGTAATTGGAAATTCTTGCTTAGATAGTGAAGAATCTAAAAAAGCAGAAGAAATGCATTTAAAAAGATATACTTACCAAGAAATGTTAAAAAAATTAACTAAAATGTTTAAAACAATTACAATATCTGGGTGCCATGGAAAAACAACCACAACTTCCATGCTTTCACACGTATTAAAAAATATTAAAGGATGCAATTATTTAATTGGAGATTCAACTGGAAGTGCTAGTAAAGAAAATGAATACTTTGTTTTAGAAGCATGCGAATATAAAAGACATTTCTTAAACTACATACCTTACTACGCAATCGTTACTAACATAGATTTAGATCATCCAGATTACTTTAAAAATATTGATGATGTAATTGAAGCATATCAAGAATATGTTTCATTAGCTGGAAAAATGGTTATTTTATGTGGAGATGATCCATATACTCATTTATTAGAAACCACAGTACCAAAATTTTATTACGGATTATCTGAAGATAATGACATCAAAGCTTCTTCAGTTGAATTTACAGAAACAGGAACTAGTTTTGATGTATACATTGAAGATAATTATTATGGACATTTCGATGTTCCATTATTTGGAAAACATATGTTATTAAATGCACTAGCAGTAATCGGTATTTGTTATTATGAACGAATAGATGCCAAAGAAGTTTTAAAATACTTAAAAACTTTTAAAGGAGCAAAAAGAAGATATACCGAAATAAAAGTAGGTAATAATGTAGTAGTAGATGATTATGCTCATCATCCAGTTGAAGTTAAAGCAACAATAAAAACTACTAAACAAAAATATCCAGATAAAAAAATAGTCGCAATTTTCCAACCACATACATTCAGTAGAACAAAAGAATTTAGTGATGAATTTGCTGAAATCTTTAAAGGATTAGATTATACATATATCTTTGATATTCATCCTTCAAGAGAAAAGGCAGAAGATTTTGAAAATGTTACAAGTGATATGATTATAAAACAATTAAAAAATAGTGAATCAATAAAAATAACAGAAAGTGATAAATTATTAAAATGGGATAATACAGTATTATTATTTATGAGCCCAAATGATATTTCTGAAATTGAAAAAGATTACATAAGTAAAAAACAAAACTAAAGTTTGTTTTTTTTTTCATATTAAAAAAAAATATTCATATATTTAAATGAATAAGGAGGAAATATGAAAAAAATAGTACCTTTAAATAAAGAACTTCAGTTTAATAATAATATAGCTGAAATTACAGCCATAGCTTTAGATCATGAACTTGTTTTAAGTGAAAGTGAAGTTATAGGAACACTAATAATATCAGGGAATTATAAAATGACAGATATGAGTATAAATACCGAGGAATTCGAACATAAAATACCAGTAAATATTCAAATAAGTAATCAATATGATTTAACCAATGTCGAAATAGATATTAACGATTTTTATTATGAAATTATTGATAACAAAAAACTATCAGTCAATATCGAAGTTTCTTTAAATAATTTAAAAGAAAAAGAACTAATACCCGAAAAGGTAGTTGAGTATAATATATTAGAAGAAATAAAAACTGATTTACCACCACTTAAACAAGAAGAACAAAGAATTGAAATGAATGAAGTAAAATCTTTATTTGATAACTTTGATGACGAAACAGAAACATATAGTTCCTATAAAATCTGTATATTAAAAGAAAATGATAACATTGAAAGTATATGTTTAAATTACAGTATAAATAAAGAAGCACTAGAACAATATAATGATTTAACAGATCTAAAAATAGGAAACAAATTAATAATACCATCATTAATAAATGATAAAATATAATGAATTATTAAAAAAACACGAATTAAAACCCTATCGATATTCAACAACAGGTAAAGTAACCATCGTTGAAACAGCGGTAGGGAATTTTGTTATCAAAGAAAAAAATAAAAATAATGAAATTATAGATTATTTAAGAACAAGAAATTTCAATTATATGCCAGAAGTTTTAGATAAAGACGAAAATTTCGAACTGACACCATATATATCAGAAATAAATTATCCAGAAGAACAAAAAATAGCAGATTTAATAAACTTAGTATCCACCCTTCATTTAAAAACTAATCATTATAAAGAAGTAGACTATGATTCTTACAAAGAAATATATGAAGACATTAATAATAATATTGAATACCTATATAGTTATTATTTAGATCATCTTACTTTAATAGAATCTCAAACATTTATGAGTCCTAGCCAATATTTATTCGCAAGAAATTTTTCAAAAATTCTATCAAGTTTAAATTATTGTAAATATGAAATAACTACCTGGTATGAATTAGTAAAAGAAAAAACAAAAAAACGCCAAGTAGTACTGCATAATAATTTAGAATTAAGTCATTACATTAAAAATGAAAATGAATATTTAATAAGCTGGGATAAAGCTAAATATGGTATACCTATCTTTGATTTATATATACTATATAAAAAATATGGATTAAAATTTGATTTTAGTGAACTTTTAAAGTTATATGAAAAAAATTATCCACTACAACTAGATGAAAGAAAATTATTATTTGTCCTAATAGCACTACCACCCAAAATAGAATTTAACCAAAACGAATATAATTTAACAAAAGAAATAAGTAAAATGATAGATATAAATTGTAAAACAGAAAATTTAATCTCACCATATAATTCGGAACAGAAAATATAACATTAAAAGCCACAAAATAAATAATATAAATAAATTAAATCTCGTAATAATAAAAAATGTAATAAACAATTGCCAAAAAAATACAATACAACAAATAATCAAACAAACACACCAATGGTAACGACACCATCTTCTAAACATAAATACTCACCTAAAGTATAATATGACTAGAATAATATTTCGTGTTAGTGTATAATATAAATGGTGATAAAATGAAAATATTAATAAGTGTCTTAAGCATTATTGTCATAGTTATAATGCTATCTATAAATATAAATAAACAAACATTTATGGTGGATCTAAATGATATGAATTTAGAAGAAATAAAACAATATTGTCAAGAAAATGAGTTACAATACGAAATAGTAGAAGAATACAATGAATTAAAAAAAGGTAGTTTAATATCCCAAAGTATAAAAACTGGAGAAAAAATAGAGGAAGAATCAAAATTAATTATAACAATATCTCTTGGCTTGAATTATAGTGAGTTAAAAGTTAATGAATTAGGAAATGTTCCAATCATGATGTATCACGGTATACAAGATATTGAAAATAAATACACAGGTGGAAATATCGATTCATCTGGTTACCATAGAACAGCCGAAGCTTTTAGAAACGATTTAGAATTTTATTATGAAAATAATTATCGTATGATAAGATTAGAAGATTATGTAAATGGTATTATAAAAGTAGAAGCAGGATATAGCCCAATAATTTTAACATTTGACGATGGACTTTCTAATAATTTTAAAGTCTTGGGAATCGATGAGTCAGGCGAATTAATTATCGACCCAAATAGTGCTGTTGGAATTTTAGAAGAATTCAAAAAAAAATATCCTGATTTTAATATAACAGCAACATTTTTTTTAAACAGTGGTTTGTTTAATCAATCAAAATATAATGAGGAAATTTTAAACTGGTTAATAGAGAATAACTATGACATAGGTAATCATAGTTACACACACGCTAATATATCAAATTTAACTAAACAAGAAACAGAAGAAGAAATAGCTAAAATGTACAACAAATTAGATGAATACATTCCAAATGAATATGTTAACATTGTTGCTCTACCTTATGGTTCACCATATAAAAAAGAACACGAAAATTTTGAAAACATCTTAAATTCAAATTATAATGAACAAGAATACAATACCCAAGCAACATTAAGAGTAGGTTGGGAATCAGAATATTCTCCGTTTGATATAAATTTTGACCAAACATTTCTAAAAAGAATTAGAGCATACGATAATAATGGTAATGATTTTGATATCGAAATGAATTTCAAAATATTAACTGAAAATAGATATATATCTGATGGTGATGAAAAAACAATAGCTATACCAGAAAATTTAAAAACAAAATTAAATGAAAATACAAATTTAGAAATCATTACTTATTGATTTCTTTTCTAAAAATTGGTATAATCTTTTCAAAGGCAAAAATAAAGGAGTAGTAATTAAAGTATTTGTTTTAAAGAGAAATCGTGGTTGGTGCAAACGATAAACAAACTTTAATGAAGTTACCTTTTAGCTTCTTTTTAAGACGGTAACGCGTTATAGTTTTAAGGTAGATAACAATCTATAAATTAAGGTGGTACCACGAATTTTCGTCCTTATATTTATAGATTTTTTTTGGAGGTAAAATGATTGAAGAATTTAAAAAATATGTTAATACTTATAATTTAAATGACAAAAAAATTAAATTAAAATATGACCATTCAATAAGGGTTATGAAATTATCCGAGTATTACGCAATACTACTAAATTATAGTAAGGTAGATATAGAATTAGCTTCATTAATTGGACTGTTACATGATTACGGAAGATTTGAACAAGCACGAGTATATAATTCTTTTGATGACCACAAAACAATAGATCATGCCGATTTCAGTGTTGAACAATTATTTGAAAAAGGAGAAATTACCAATTTTTGGGATAAAAAAGAAGATTATGAATTAATATGCTTTGCTATTAAAAATCATAATAAATTTAAAATCGAAAATATAACCGATGAAAGAATTCTAAAATTTACCCAACTTATTAGAGATGTAGATAAAATAGATATCTTAAAAGTCTTTATAACAGAAAAATTTTTAAAATTTCAACCCTCAGAGGAACCTATATCAAAAAAAGTAAAAGAAGACTTTATGAAATGTCGTTCAATTAAAAACGAAGATGTTAAAAATAAAAATGATCTCATTTTATTAACATTAGCGTTCACATTTGATATATATAATAAAGAATGCTTCGATGAATTAAAAAAATATTATAAATTACTACAAGAAAAATGCTGTAATGAAATAGTAAAACCATACTATGATTTCATTTACCAATATATAGAAGGAGAAAAATATGCTAGATAATAAATATAATCACATAGAAATAGAAAAAAATAAATATGAAAACTGGAAAGAAAAAGGATACTTTAATAGTGGCGATTTAAGTAAAAAACCATTTAGTATTATTATCCCACCACCAAATGTTACAGGTAAATTACATTTAGGACATGCTTGGAATACAACAATTCAAGATGTAATCATCAGATTTAAAAGAATGCAAGGATACGACGCACTATGGTTACCAGGAATGGATCACGCAGGAATTGCTACTCAAGCAAAAATAGATGCCAAACTAAGAAGTGAAGGAATTAAACCACGTGATATGGATAGAAAAGATTGGTTAAAACATGCTTGGTCATGGAAAGAAGAATATAGTTTAAACATTAGACAACAATGGGCTAAAATGGGATTATCTCTAGATTACACTAAAGAAAGATTTACTCTAGATGAAGGATTATCGCAAGCTGTTAAAAAAGTATTTGTTGAATTATACAATGAAGGTTTAATTTATAGAGGCGAAAGAATTATAAATTGGGATCCTAAAGCTATGACAGCCCTATCAAATGAAGAAGTTATTTATAAAGAAGAAGAAGGTCACTTCTATCATTTAAAATATTACTTAGAAGATAAAAGCCAATTTTTAGAAGTAGCAACTACAAGACCAGAAACATTATTTGGAGATACAGCAGTAGCAGTTAATCCTAATGATGAAAGATATAATAAACTAATAGGTAAAAAAGTTATCTTACCAATTATTAATAAATTAATACCAATTGTTGGTGATGAACATGCTGACCCAGAATTTGGTACTGGTGTCGTTAAAATAACTCCAGCTCATGATCCTAATGATTTCGAAGTAGGTAACAGACATAACTTAGAAAGAATTAAAGTTATGAATCCAGATGCAACAATGAATGAGTTAGCCGGAAAATATGTTGGTATGGAAAGATATGAATGTAGAGAGCAATTACTAAAAGACTTAGAAAAAGAAGAATTATTAATAAGTATAAAAAAACACACTCATTCAGTTGGATATTCAGAAAGAACAAATGTAGTTGTAGAACCATATTTATCTAAACAATGGTTTGTAAAAATGCGTCCATTAGCTGATAAAGTTTTAGAAAATCAAAAAGATAAAGAAAATAAAGTAAATTTTGTTCCAGAAAGATTTGAAAAAATAATGAACCACTGGATGGAAATAACTTATGATTGGTGTATATCAAGACAACTATGGTGGGGACATCAAATTCCTGCATGGTATAAAGGTGAAGAAGTATTTGTTGGCTATGAATCACCAGGTGAAGGATGGACACAAGATGAAGATGTGTTAGATACTTGGTTCTCAAGTGCATTATGGCCATTCTCAACTTTAGGATTTCCAGAAGAAACAGAAGACTTAAAAAGATACTATCCAAATAACGTAATGGTAACAGGATATGATATAATTCCATTTTGGGTAAATAGAATGACTTTCCAAGGATTACATTTTACTAACCAAAGACCATTTAAAGATTGTATCATTCATGGACTTATTAGAGATAAAGAAGGAAGAAAAATGTCTAAGTCATTAGGTAATGGTGTTGATCCGATGGATGTTATAGAAACACACGGTACTGATTCTTTAAGATATTTCTTAACAACATCATCAGCAGTTGGACAAGACTTAAGATATGATGAAGAAAAAGTTTCATCAACATGGAATTTTATTAATAAACTATGGAATGCATCACGATTTGTCCTAATGAATATTGAAGATATAAAACAAATAGAAATAAACGATATAACATTAGCTGATAAATGGATTTTAAATAAATTAAATAAAACTATAAAAAATGTTACAAAAAATATGGAAACATACGATTTCAATCTAGTATCAACTGAAATTTATAATTTTGTATGGGATGATTTCTGTGATTGGTATATTGAATTAGCTAAATTTAATATGAATAATACAACTAAATCAATCTTACTAAAGATATTAACAGCTATTTTAAAAATGTTACACCCATTCATGCCATATGTAACAGAAGAAATATATCAAAATTTACCACTTAAAGAAAAAGAATCAATTATGATTTCAGATTATCCAATTATTGAAGATATGAATTATGAACTTGAAGAAAATGAATTTAATAAAATTCTGGAATTAATTAAAAATATCAGAAGAATAAAATTAGAAAATAATATTGGAAAAGAATATACAATTGTAACAAAAAATAATTTATTCCAAAATAATCAAGAATTAATTTCTAAAGTATTGAAAAATGAAAATATAAAAACAGCTTATGAAGGTGAATTTATATCAATAGATATACCATTTAATAATGATTTGGTATCAGTATACTATGATGGAAGTCTAAGTGAAGAAGAAATTGAAAAATTAAAAAAAGAAAAAGAACTTATTTTAAATTCAATTTCAAGAAGAAAAAAATTATTAGATAACCCAGGATATGTAAATAAAGCTCCTGCTAATATAGTCGAAAAAGAAAGAATTGACTTAGAAAAAGAAGAATTACAATTAAAAATTATTGAAGAAAAACTAAAATAAATTCACAAATTCGACATGAAATGACAAAAAATTCAAAAAAAACTTGACTAGCCTATGAATAATATTATATAATTTAATTAATAATAAAGGCAAGGTGGTGAAATAAATGAGTAAAAAAGGTTTTACATTAATCGAGTTATTAGCGGTAATCATTATCTTAGCTATCGTTGCTTTAATTGCTACTCCAATTATCTTAGAAGTTATTGAAGATGCAAGAAGTTCAGCAGCTGAATCAGAAGCAGGTATGATCGTTAGTGGAATCGAAAATGGATGTGCAAGAGCACAATTAAATGGTACTAATTGTCCAACAGAATTAACTTTAGAAATTTTAAAAACTTATGTTGATTTAAATCAAGTTGAGTTAGTTAAAATTGAGACAACTGGTGAATTTGCTACAGGTGATGGTAGAGAAGCTGCAGATGGAGATGTAGTTGCTATTTTATCAGCATCTGGACAAGTTGAAAAAGCTACTGTTATCTCTAATGGTTACGATGTAGCTATTACTAATGGAACTGTTGGTGAAGCTAAATAAGAATGTTTAATACATTCTTTTTTTATTGCAAAAAAATAACCAAAAGG
>CAYJJY010000030.1:0-15158 GCA_964370615.1 uncultured Muribaculaceae bacterium | reverse complement strand
CAATTTTAGAATTAGTAGAAATGAAATAGTTTCTACTTTTTTTAATCTGTAATAAATTGATAGATTTTAAATGTGATATTTGTGGCAAAAAGGAAGATACTATTAAGGAATTAATTTATATATCATTGAAAAAAAATAGTAAAACTGTTATAATCTACAGTATAAATTTTTTATTAAATATTATGTAATTTAACTATTGTTAGATGATAAAAAGGAGGAAAATATGTTTAAAATAAATTCAGAATATGCACCTAGTGGAGATCAACCTAAAGCGATAGCCTCTTTAGTTGATGGTATAAATAAAGGTTTAAAACATCAAGTGTTGCTTGGAGCAACTGGTACTGGGAAAACTTTTACTATGGCTAATGTTATTGAAAAAGTACAAAAGCCTACTTTAATTTTAGCGCATAATAAAACTTTGGCTGGTCAGTTATATGCTGAGTTTAAAGAAATATTTCCAGATAATCATGTTGAATATTTTGTTTCTTATTATGATTATTATCAACCTGAGGCTTATGTAGCAAAAACGGATACTTTTATTGAAAAAGATGCTTCTATTAATGAAGAGATTGATGAGTTACGACACTCGGCTACTTCGTCTTTGATGAATTATCGTGATACTATTGTTGTTGCTTCAGTATCTTGTATTTATGGTATTGGGGAAAAAGAAGAGTATAAAAATAAAACTTTAACTGTTGCTGTTGGAGATGTTATTGATAGAAACCAAGTGATGGAAAAGTTAATAAATATGTTATATGAAAGAAATAATTTAGATTTAAAAAGAGGTTCTTTTAGGGTTAGAGGAGATATTTTAGAAATTATTCCTATCTCACAGCATGGACGTGGTGTGAGGGTTGAATTTTTTGGTGATGATGTTGAAAGAATTTCTGAGTTTGATGCTTTAACTGGTAAAATTATAACTGATAAAAAATCTATTACTGTTTTTCCAGCTAGTCACTTTGTTACTAGTGAAGAAAAATTGCATCAAGCAATTTCAAATATAAAAGAAGAATTAGAATTACAATTAGAAAAATTTAAAAATGAAAATAAGTTATTAGAATTTCAAAGATTACAAGAAAGAACTAATTATGATATGGAAATGTTAGGAGAAACTGGTTTTTGTCGTGGGGTTGAAAATTATTCTAGACATTTAGCTTTAAAAAATGAGGGTGATACTCCTTGTACATTAATTGATTTTTTTGATGATGATTTTTTACTTATTATTGATGAATCTCATGTTACTGTTCCGCAGGTAAGAGGTATGTATAATGGAGATAGGGCTCGTAAGGAAGTTTTGGTTAATTATGGATTTAGATTACCTTCGGCTTTAGATAATAGACCTTTATTTTTTAAAGAGTTTGAAGATAAAATTAATCAAGTTGTTTATGTTTCAGCTACTCCTGGAGATTATGAGATGGAAAATACTTTAAATACGACTGAACAATTAATTAGACCAACTGGTTTATTAGATCCTTTGATAGATGTTCGTAAAACTGATGGTCAGATTGATAATTTGGTTGAAGAAATATATAAACAAATTGATAAGGGTGATAGAACTTTAATAACAACTTTAACAATTAGAATGGCAGAGGAATTAACAGCTTATTTAACTAAATTAGATATTAAAGTAGCTTATTTACACTCAGAGGTTAAAACATTACAAAGGTTACAAATTATTAGGGATTTAAGATTAGGTAAATATGATGTTTTAGTTGGTATTAATTTACTTAGAGAAGGTATTGATATTCCTGAGGTAAGTTTGGTAGCTATTTTAGATGCTGATAAACAAGGGTTTTTAAGAAGTGAGAGAAGTTTAATTCAAACTATTGGAAGGGCTGCTCGAAATGAAAATGGTCGTGTTATTATGTATGCTGATGTAATTAGTGATGCTATGAATAAAGCTATGAAAGAGACTTCAAGAAGAAGGGTAATTCAAGAAAAATATAATCGTGTTAATGGTATAACGCCTAAAACTATTGTTAAGTCGATAAAAGAAATAGTAACTAATAATAAGGAAGTTGAGAAGATTTCTTATACTAAAAAAGATATTAAAAAAATGGTTATTGATGTTGAAAATGAAATGAAGGAAGCAGCTAAAAATTTAGATTTTGAGAAAGCAGCTGAACTTAGAGATGTTTTATTTGAATTAAAAAGTGAAATGTAATATAATTAAAAAGGAGGTAGATATTTATGAATCCAATTTTAGTAGATTTAGGATTTGTTCAGATTCATTGGTATTCGGTTTTAATTCTTTTAGGAATGCTGATTGGAACAACTATTATTTTAAAAGAAGGTAAAAAATTTAATATTCCTAAAGATTTTATGAATAATATGTTTTTCTATGCAATTATTTTTGGTTTAATTGGTGCTAGATTATATTATGTAGCATTTAATTGGAGTGATTATCAGGATAATTTATTGGATATTTTTGCTATTTGGAATGGTGGTTTGGCTATTCATGGTGGTTTAATATTTGGTTTTATTTTTGTTGCATTGTATTCATGGAAGTATAAGGCTAATTTATTTAGAATTTTAGATGTTACTGTTTTAGGTTTATTTATCGGTCAAGCTATTGGAAGATGGGGTAATTTTTTTAATGGTGAGGCTCATGGTCCTTTAACTTCAGTGGAGTTTTTAGAAAATATTTTTGTACCACAATTTATAATTGATGGAATGAATATTAATGGATTTTATTATCATCCAACATTTTTATACGAATCGTTGTGGTGTATTGTAGGATTTATAATATTGTTATTAATTAAACGTTTTTATTATTGGAAAATTGGTCAAAGTACAGCTTTTTATTTAATTTGGTATGGGATTGGTAGATACTTAATTGAATCATTGCGTACTGATAGTTTGATGTTGTTTGACTTTAAAATAGCTCAACTAGTTTCAATCTTTATGGTTGTTGGTGGTGTGATTTTATTTATTATAAAAGCAAGTGGTTCAAAATTTAGAAATAGATATAACGACAAAGAAAATGTCGAAAATATCTTATTTTAGGTGATTTATGAATAAAAAAATAGTAATTTTAGGTGGTGGAACAGGGTTATCCACAGTATTACGTGGTTTGAAAAAGTTTCCTGTTGATATCACTGCGGTTGTAACTGTTTTTGATGATGGTAAAAGTACTGGAAAATTAAGACAAGAGTTTTTAATACCAGCGGTTGGTGATATTAGAAGAGTTATTGTGGCTTTATCGGAAACTGAACCTTTGTTAGAAAAAGTTATAAATTATAGATTTGATAATGAATCTTCATTGCAAGGACATTCTTTAGGTAATTTACTACTTACGGGTTTAATTAATTGCTCAGATAATTTTTCTGAAGGGATTAAAACTCTAAGTAAGGTTCTTAATTTAAAAGGTAAAGTTTTACCTTTAACTGAGGATAATATAATTTTAAAAGCTGTTATGAATGATGGTAATGAAGTATTAGGTGAACATAAAATTACTGATTATGATTCGCAAATAAAGGAAATCTTTTATGATAATGATTTAAATATATTACCTGAAGTTATCTCGGAAATAAAAGAAGCTGATTTGATAGTTTTGAGTATGGGAAGTTTATACACAAGCATTGCTTGTAATTTAATAAGTGAAGATATTAAGAAAGCTATTGATTCTTCTAATGCTGAAATTATGTATGTTTGTAACATGATGACGCAACCTGGTGAGAGTGATGGTTTTAAAGCTTCTGATCATGTTTCGGTTTTAAATAGTTATTTAGGTAATAAAAAAATTAAAACAGTGGTTGTTAATAATGGTTACATATCAAAAACTATATGTAATAAGTATAAAGTATTGGAACAAAAAGAACCGGTTGAAATAGATATAGATAATTTAGAAGATGTTGATTTAATTTTAGATGATTTTGTAATAATTGAAGATGAAATGATAAAGCATAATACTATGAAGTTAGGTTTTCATATATTTGCGCATTTGATTAAATGATATCATTTACAACAGAAGTAAAAAATGAAATTACTAAAATTGAAACATCTAAATTTGAGGATATTGCCGAGTTAGTTACTTTTATAAGCTTAGCTAATATTTCTAATGATACTATAAAAATTACAACTGAAAATTACAGTGTAGCGAGAAGAATTTTTTCATTATTTAAATCAATTTTAAATATAAATATGTCTATTACTGTAAGAAAAGGTTTTAATTATTCTAAAAAACCGATATTCTTTTTGCAAACTGTAAGAGGAAAAGACGTTTTAAATGAATTTCCATTGAGTAACAATCTTCCAAAACAATGTTATATTGAAGATGAGGAATCCAAAAGAGCTTTTTTACGAGCTATATTTATAATGTTGGGTTCAATTAATGATCCTAAGAAATCAAGATATCATCTAGAATTTTTACTTAGTGATTCTACTTATGCTGAATATTTATTAAATGTTTTAAACGATTATAATTTAAATAGTAAAATTTTAAAAAGAGAAAATAAATATATGGTTTATATAAAAGAAGCTGAAAAAATAAGTGACTTTTTAAGAATTGTGAAAGGGTTTAATGCTGTTTTATATTATGAAGATATTAGAATATATCGTGATCATAAAAATATGACTAATAGATTAAATAATTGTGAGCAGGCTAATGTTGATAAGATTATAAATACTGCACTTGAACAAATTAAACAAATTGAAACAATTAAGAATAAAGTTGGATTAGAACTTCTAGATGAAAAAGAACAAGTAGTAGCTGAATATAGATTAAAGTACCCTGAGGTTTCTTTAATAGAACTTAGTGAAATTATTTCTTTAGAAACTGAAAAAAAGATAACTAAATCTGGTATTTATCACAGGTTAAAAAAAATAAAAGAATTGTATGAACGCGTAAAATAAAGAACATATCTTTATTTTTTTTTGTGATTTGATTTTTTCTTTTAAAATTGGTAAAATAGTATACCGTGTGAAGGAATTTAATTTTTACCTATTATATACTTTATTTTAATTTTATAGTATAATTAAGATGGGTGAAATTATGGAAAAAGCATTTGAAAATTTAACTAAACTTATTAAGCAATCTGGAAATGTTATTCTTATGACACATAAGTTTCCTGATTTTGATGGTCTTAGTTCTGCTCTTTGTTTACAGCAAATTATTAATGATTTTAATATAGATAATTGTATTGTTGATAGTATTGATGGGAAATCTAATTCCATTAATAAAGCTTACAATATGTTGAATGAATCAAATATAAACTATAATGTTGCATCAAAGTTTCATATTGATGAAAATACATTATTAATTATTTTAGATACTCACAAAGAAGTTATGGTTGAGGATGCTGAGTTATTAAAAAAAGTAAAAAATATAGTTGTAATTGACCATCATATAAAAAGTAAAGAATATATAAAAAATAGTTTATTTACTTACATCAACGCTAATTTATCAAGTATTGTTGAATTTACAACTTTATATTTGAAATATTTAAATATAAAAGTTAATTCGTTGTTAGCTACTTTTATGTTGGTTGGTTTAGAGGTTGATACTAATGGTTTTAATTTAAAAACTAGTAGTAAAACTCACACAACTGCAGCTGTTTTATTTGAAATGGGTGCGGATAATGTTTTAAAGCAAATTATACTAAAAGAAACTCTAGAAAATTATCGTAAAAGACATCGTGTTATTGAAAAGAGTGTTATGATTAATACTAATTATGCTTTATGTGTCGCTAATGACGAGGTGTATTCTAAAGTTGATTTGGCGACTATCGCAGAAGAGTTGTTGCAATTTGAAGATGTTGAAGCTTCTTTTGCAATTGGAAGAATAAGTGATGAAGAAGTTGGTATCAGTGCGAGATCAATTGGTAATGTAAATGTTGAAAAAATTATGGCACAGCTTAATGGCGGTGGTCATATGACAGAAGCGGCGACGCAGATAAAAGTTTCAATTAAAGAAGCTGAACGTTTTTTGAGAAGAATTATAGGAGGCTAATATGAAAGTTATTTTTATTAAGGATTTAAAAGGTCAAGGTAAAAAAGGTGATATTAAAAATGTTGCTGATGGATATGGTGAAAATTATTTATTAAAAAATGGTTATGCAATTAGAGCTAACGAGGGAAATTTAAAACAATATAATACTTCGTTGGAAAAACAAAAACTAAAAGAAGAAGAAAATATAAAAGAAGCAAAGGCTATTTTAGAAAAGTTAGAAAAATTAGAAATTTGTATCAAAGTTAAAACTGGTAGTGGTGATAGAGTTTTTGGTAGTGTAAGTACTAAACAAATTGCATCAGATTTAAAAAAACTGGGATTTGATATAGAAAAAAATAAAATAAAATTAAATGATAATTTAACATCTTTAGGTTTTCATGAAGTTAATGTTGAATTACATAAGCAAGTTATTGCTAAAGTTAAAGTCCATTTAATAAAGTAGGTGAATTATGAAAGAGAAAGTTATTCCACATAGTATAGAAGCAGAACAAGCCGTATTGGGTTCAATGTTTTTAACTAAATACGCTTTACAAAAGAGTATTGAATCATTACATGAATCATTATTTTATTTAGAAGCTCATAGTAAAATATTTACTGTTATAAGAGATTTATCTGAAATTGGAACACCAATTGATGTTATGACAGTAAGTGAGGAACTTAAAAAAAGAAAATGGTTAAATGCTGTTGGTGGAATAGAGGCTCTTACAGAAATTGCTCTTAGTGTTCCAACTGCTGCTAATGTTGATGAGTATATTAAAATAGTTGAAGAGAAAGCTGTTTTAAGAAGATTAATTGATAAAGCAACAGATATAGCAACTAAAGCTTATAATGCTACAGGTCAAATAAATGATACTTTAGATTATGCTGAAACTGAGATATTATCAGTTGTTAAAACGAGAAAAGGTTCTGAGTTTAAGACTATTCAAGATGTTTTATTTAAAGCTCAGTCTGATTTAGAAAAGTTATCAAAAAATAAAGGTTTAATTACTGGGATTCAAACAGGATTTAGTAAGTTAGATAAACTTACTTCTGGATTACATGCGAACGAACTTATAATTGTAGCTGCTCGTCCCGGGATGGGAAAAACGGCTTTTGCCCTAAACTTGGCAACTAATATTGCTATTGATGATAAAAAAACAGTTGCTTTATTTAATATGGAGATGAGCGCTGAACAACTTATTACAAGAATGTTATCATCAGTAGGTCAGATACAGGGTAATAAATTAAAAAATGGTAGTTTACAGCATGATGACTGGCGAAGAATTAATGAGGCTATTAGTCGTTTGGCTGAATCAAAGATGTATATTGATGATACAGCTGGTATGACAATTAGTGAGATTAGAGCTAAATGTCGTCGTCTTGCTTCCATGAAAGATGGTATTGATTGTGTTATTATCGATTATTTGCAGTTAATTCAAGGTTCTGATCGATATAAAGGGAATCGTGTACAAGAGGTAACTGAAATATCACGTTCATTAAAAACTTTGGCTATGGAATTAAAAATACCTGTCATAGCGCTTTCGCAATTATCGCGTAGTGTTGAGGGTAAAGGTCGTGCTGATAAAAGACCGATTCTTAGTGATTTAAGAGAATCTGGTTCGATAGAACAAGATGCGGATATTGTTGCGATGTTACATCGTGAAGATTATTATAATCGTGAATTGATGAATGGTGATAGTATATCAAGAGCTGAATTAATTATTGCTAAGCACAGAAATGGGCCGGTTGATACTGTTAATTTAGCATTTAAAACTGATACTAGTACATTTAATACTATTGATGAAATAGAAGGTGAAGAATGAAAAAAAATATAGCTATAAGCATATTTTTAGGATTATTGTTGTTTTTTGTTAGTTTTGACTATGGAAAATCTTTATATCCTAATGAATTTTATAATGTTTTTTTAGATGAAAAGTTACTTGGAACTATTTATTCTGATGAAGAATTATATAATTATATTGATGAGAAAACAGAAGTTTATATTAATGCTGAAACTATAAGTAGGAATTTTTGTCCGATTACAGATGAAGCACTAGAACTTATGGAAACAAATGAATATGAAGAATATACTAGTAATGGTGTCAAATGTGTTCGTGTTGATATTGTTGATAAGAAGAAGATAGAGGAAGTACATAATCCAAGTGGTTTAATGGTAGAAAAAGTTGTAACTTATAATGCTAGTTTAAACTCTGTTGAAGAAGTTTACAATAAAATTGTAGATGAAAAATCATTTAATGTTAAGGGATATCAATTTATTATTCGTGAAGAAGAAGCAGAGTTTATAATTAATGTTTTAGATAAAGGTGTTTTTGAGGAATCTATTAATGCTATTGTAAATACCTATGTTGGAACTGATGAATATCAAGCTTATTTAGATGGTAATCAAATTAAAATTGAAGGTACTGGTAATACAATAGAAAATGTTTATATTGCTGAAAATATAACTTTTGTTGAAAAAAATATACCTGTTTCAGAAAAAATATTTATTGATTCTGGTTCTTTATCTCAATATTTATTATTTGGTGATAATCCAGTTACATCTACTTATGTTGTAAAAGAAAATGAAAATGTTGAAGACATTGCTTTTCAAAATAAAATTTCAATTCAAGAATTTTTAATTTCTAATCCTAAGTATCAAGATGAAAATGCTTTAATTGGTTCTGGAACAATCGTACAAATTAAAGAAACAAATCCACAAATTTCAGTTGTTAGTGAAGAGTATGAAGTTTATGATAAAGTTAGTGAATTTCAAACTTTATATCAATATGATGCTACTCAGTTAGTCACTTATATTGAAACAATTCAAGAGGGAACTGATGGTTTAGAACGAATTTCACAACGTGTTCAAAAAATAAATGGTGTTATTACTTTCGTTGAGCCAGTTGCTAAGGAGGTTTTAAAACCTACTATTAATAAAATTATTGTTAAGGGTGAGAAAGAAGTTCCTAATGTTGGTTATTTAGATACATGGGCTTGGCCGACTGCATCTGGATGGAGTTTAACTCAAGATTATGAGTGGAGAATTAATCCTATTCATGGGTCTCGTGAATTTCATAGAGCCTTGGATATTGCTGGAACTGGTTATGGTTCACCAATTTATTCAGTAAATAATGGAACAATTATTACTAAAGAGTATCGTAGTGATTATGGTTATATGCTTGTTATTGATCATAATAATGGTTATTATAGTTTATATTCACATTTAAATGGTTATGCTGCTAATATTAATATTGGTGATACTGTTTCTTATGGACAATTAATTGCTTATATGGGAAGTACTGGTTGGTCAACTGGACCACATTTACATTTTGAAGTTTGGTATGGATGTGCTAGTAGTACTAGTTGCCATATAAATCCTTGGACAATATATTAATGAAATTTTGTGTGTTGGGGACTGGTTCAAAAGGTAATTGTACATATTTAGAAGTTAACAATAAAAAGATTTTAATTGATGTAGGTTTTACAGCTATTAATATTGACAAGAAATTAAAAGAAATTAATATTAATAGTACTGATATTGATTATATATTTATTACACATACACATTCTGATCATGTTGGTGGTTTAAAGGTATTTTGTAAAAAAAATAAATGTCGTGTTTATTTGTTAGAGGAATCTTTTTCTGAAATTGATTATCTAACTGATTATAATTTTTTAAATGTTCATAATATTATTGATGATATTACTATTGAAGTTTTTAAATTAAGTCATGATTTTCCATGTGCTGGTTTTAAATTTAGTTTTGGTGGTAAAAGCTTAGTTTATGTCACGGATACAGGATATTTAAACAATAAATATTTAGAAAGACTTAAAGGGGCAAATGCTTATGTATTTGAATCTAATCATGACATTCAATTACTGATGGATAGTTGTAAGTATCCGTATCATACTAAGCAAAGAATTAGAGGAGATGTGGGACATTTATCTAATGAAGATTCGGCAAAGTATTTGTGCAAATTAATAGATGAAAACACTAAAGAAGTTATATTAGCTCATATATCTGAGAATAATAACACTTATGATTTAGCTTATGAAGTTTTAAAAAGTAAGTTACTTAGTAAAAATATAGAGTTCAATAATATAAAAATTTCTACTCAAAATGAAGTTATGGAGATTGTAAGTTTATGATTAAAATAATATGTTGTGGTAAATTAAAAGAAAAATATTTAGTTGATGCGGTTGCAGAATATAGTAAAAGAATATCTAAATATACTAAATTAAATATTATCGAACTTAAAGATAGTAATATTAATATTGAAAAAGATGATATTTTAAGGTATATTGAAAAAAAGGATTTTATTATTACTTTAGAAATTGATGGTGAGAATATAAATTCTTCAAAACTAGCTAGTAAAATTGAAAGTATATTCATTAATTATCCTAATATAACTTTTATAATTGGTGGTTCTGACGGAATTCATGATGATGTTAAAAAAATAAGTAATTTTGCTTTATCTTTTTCTCATCTAACTTTCCCACATCAACTATTTAGAGTTATGTTATTAGAACAAATTTATCGTTGTTTTAAAATAAATAATAATGAAAGTTACCATAAATAGGTAACTTTTTTCTTGTTTTACTATCGTGTTTTTGTTATAATTAATATGAAAGGTAGGGGTTATATGACACCACATATTGAAAGTAAAAAGGAAGATGTAGCTAGTATTGTTTTAATGCCTGGTGATCCGTTAAGAGCTAAATATATTGCCGAAAATTTTTTAACTGATTACAAATTAATTAATGAAGTAAGAAACATGTTTGGATATACTGGTTATTATAAGGGTAAGAAAGTAACAGTATTTGGTTCTGGAATGGGTATTCCTAGTATGAGTATTTATGCTTATGAATTATATAAATTTTATGATGTTGAAAATATTATTAGAATTGGATCATCTGGTAGTATGGATTCTAATATTAAAATAGGTGATGTTGTTTTATCTAGTAGTGTTTATTCTGAGAGTAATTTTGCATATTCATATAGTAATATTAAAAGAAATATAGAGTATGCTAGTGAGGAATTAAATGAAATTATTTCAGAGATGGCAGCTTTAAAAAATATTAAAATATTTAAAGGTCAAACTGTATGTACTGAAGTTTTTGATCCTTATAGTATGGATGAGGCTTTTTCTTTAAGAATGAAAGACAAAGGTATTGCAGCTGAAATGGAAGCGTTTGCTTTATTTCATATTGCTGATGTTCTAAATAAAAAAGCTGCTTGTTTAATGACGATTTCAGATTCACCTTTTGAGACAAGAACTCTTACTAGTGAGGAACGTGAATCTAATTTAAATGATATGATTATTTTGGCATTAGAAAGTTGTTTAAAAATATGAATATAATAGATATTATTAATAAAAAAAAGAATAAAAAAGTTTTAAGTGAAGATGAAATAATTTATTTTATTAAAAACTTAAATAGAATTGAAACTTATCAAATTTCAGCTTTATTAATGGCTATTGTAATTAATGGTATGAATGAGGAAGAAACGATTTTTTTAACTAATGCAATGGTTAATTCTGGGGATAAAATTGAATTTAATTTTAACACTGTGGATAAACACTCTACTGGTGGTGTTGGTGATAAGGTTACTTTAATTGTTGGACCTATTGTAGCAGCTTTGGGTTGTAATGTTGCTAAAATGAGTGGTCGTGGTTTAGGTTATACTGGTGGGACTGCTGATAAATTAGAAAGTATTAAAAATTTCAAAATTAAGCTAACTGAAAAGGAATTTGTTAATCAAATTAAAGATATTAATATTGCTGTTATAACTCAAACTAAGAATATTTCACCAGCTGATAAAGTTTTATATAGTATTCGTGATGTAACGGCTACTGTTGAAAGTATACCTTTAATAGCGGCTTCAATTATGAGTAAAAAAATTGCTAGTGGTTCTAAAAATTTAGTTTTAGATGTTAAAGTTGGTAATGGTGCTTTCATGAAAAATAAAAAGGATGCTTTAAAATTAGCTAATTTAATGGTTAAGATTGGTGAGGCTAATGGTATTAAAACTAGAGCTATTTTGACTAATATGGATATTCCTTTAGGTAATAATATTGGTAATAAATTAGAGATTAAAGAAGTAATTGATATTTTAAAAAATAATACTGATTGTGATCTTAAAAATGTTTGTATTGAAATTGCTAGTCAAATGGTTAGTCTTTATCACAACATTAGTGTTAATGAGGCTAAAATGAAAGTTAAAACAATTTTGGATTGTAAAGATGCTTATAACAAATTTATTGAGTTTATTGAATATCAAAAAGGCACATTAGAAGATTATAATTATGATTATAAATATGAATTGAAAGCTTCTAGTAATGGCTATTTAAACATAGATGCTTTAAAAGCTGGAGAATTATCAGTATTGTTAGGAGCTGGTCGTATTACTAAAGATGATAAGATTGATTATAATGCTGGAATTGAATTTTTACGTAGCGTTAATGATTATGTTAATGAAGGTGATGTTTTAGCTTATTTATATACTTCTAAGGTTATAAAAATCGATGATGTTAATATCTTTAGTTATAATAAGAAAAAAATTAATTATGAAATGATTTATGAGGTTGTATGAAAGATATAATTGAAAAATTAAAAAATACTAATAAATTTATTGCTACAATGGAATCTTGTACCGGAGGTAGAATTGTTGATGAGATAACTTCTATAAAGGGTGCTTCTTCTGTTTTGAAGTTTTCATGTGTTACTTATAATAATGATTTTAAGATTAAAATGGGTGTATCTTCTGAATTGATTGAAAAGTTTACTGTTTATAGCAGCGAAGTAGCTAAGGATATGGCTTATAACATAAGTAAATTTACAGACAGTGATTTTGGTATTGGTATAACTGGTAATTTGACAGAGGTAAATGATATTGTATATATAGCTATTTATATAAAAGAAAATGATTGTTATGAAAGTTTTACGTTTTCATCAGAAAGCTCAGATCGTATAGAAAATAAAAATATTATTTGTAATTTAATTATTAGAAAATTAAAAACTATTGTATAAAAAAATAAAATATAATCAATATTAAATAGGTGATATAATGAAAATTATTGTTTGTTTAATGGCGATTATGTTTTTTTATTTAATTTTAGGGAATGTCTCTGCTTTAGTAATTCCTGAAGATGCGTTAAGAATAAGAGTTATTCCGCATAGTAATGATGAAGATGATGTTGAAATTAAAAATGATGTTAAAGAAATACTGGAGAATGATATTTATAGTTTACTTAAGGATGTAGAGGATGTTAATGAGGCAAAAAATATCATTTTAGATAATATAAATTATTTTGAAAGTAGTGTTAGTGATTTATTTGACTTGAATGAATATAATTTAGATTTTAGTATTAATTATGGGTTAAATTATTTTCCTGCCAAGGAATATAAAGGGGTAATTTATAATGAGGGGTATTATGAATCTTTGGTGGTTACAATTGGTGAAGGTTTAGGGGATAATTGGTGGTGTGTTTTATTTCCGCCTTTATGTTTAATCGAAGATGATAAATCTGAGATTGAATATACAACATATGTGCAAGAACTTGTTGAAAAATATTTTGATTAATTCATATTATTTAATATGAGAAGAATAAAAAAAAGAATAAAATTTAAGTTTAGAAAATCTAGTATAATTATTTTACTTATTTGTTCCGTAATTTTGAGTGTAATGTACTCATTAACATATATAAATAATAAGGCAATGCCTATTTTACTTAGCTATGCTGAGATTGAGGCTTCTAAATTATCTAGTATTATTATAAATAATGCTGTTGGAAAATATGTTACAGATAATATTGATATTGATGAATTTTTTATTGTAACTAGGGATAATAATGGTGATATAAAAACTATGGATTTTAATCCTTTAACGGTAAATAAAATATTGACTGAAGTAACAAATAATATTCAAATTAATTTAAAATATATTGAACAGGGAAGAGTTGATTTACTAACTATTACGACTGATTCATTAATTGATTATGATATAGAAAAATTAAAAGAAGGTATAATTTATGAAGTTCCTAGTGGCGTAATTACTAATAATGCATTTTTATCTAATATTGGTCCTAAAATTCCTATTAAATTTAGTTTAATTGGTAATATTTCTAGTTATGTAACGACTAAGGTTACTAATTATGGTATTAATAATGCTTTGATTGAGATTAATATTGTTTTAGAATTAACTGAACAATTAATTTTACCTTTTGGTACTGATAAAATGACTTTTACAACTTCTATTCCTGTGGGTTTAAAAATGATTCAAGGTAATGTCCCTGAGTACTATCTAAATGGTATGAACACTTCTTCCCCAATTGTATCATTACCTCTTAATTAATAATTGTATTTTAAGTATAGTTTTGATATACTAAAGATGGTGATATTATGAAGTTTAAAAAAGGAAAATTAGTGGCATTTTTATTATTTTGCGCTATTTGTGGTTTTTTATTATATTTAACATTTAAAAGTTTATTTTCAGATGTTGAACTGTTTGATAGTTCAAAAGTTATGTTTTTAGCGAGTGATACTGAGGATGTTTTGTTATATGATTTAAATTTTGATAGTAATGGTAATAAAATGATTCCTAGAGGATTAGAGGTTCGAATTAGTACTGACGTTGAAGTGATTAATAATATAGAGTATTATAAAGTTAATTATGAAGGTATTGATTACTATATTTTGAAAAATAATTTAGTTGAAAATACTGATGGTATTATAAAAGAAACTGAAAGATATGTTCAAACGGCAGCTACAATGTATATGAGTTTTGATTCGATTGAAATTCTAGGCATGGTTGACAAGGGTGAGAAATTAGAAATAATTGGAACGACTGATTTGTTAGATGATGGTAGTGTTTTAATGTATCAAGTTAAGTATAATGAACAGGTAGGTTATATCTATTCTAAATATTTAGTTACTACTTTAGAAGAGTCATTATTACATTATGATGAGGCTGAAAGTTATCAAATACATTTAGGTAGAGAAAATAATTTACTTGGTGGTAGTGGTGGTAATCTAGATTATTATCCACGCGAAAAAGTTTCATTTGAAAATAATGTTATGCCTAGTTATGTAAAGAGTTATTATATTCCTTCTACAGTTTTGCACAATATTGATGCTTATATAGATCAAGCTTTAAAAGATGGCATTAACACTTTTGTTGTTGACATAAAAGATAGTACTGTTCCAGCTTATCCAGCAGAAGCTTTTAAAA
>CAYJJY010000029.1:0-15197 GCA_964370615.1 uncultured Muribaculaceae bacterium | reverse complement strand
ACTTGAAATGTTATTTTAAATAAGATATAATGAAATAGCAATTCAGTTCTGGGCCTGTAGCTCAGTTGGTTAGAGCACACGCTTGATAAGCGTGGGGTCACAGGTTCAAGTCCTGTCAGGCCCACCATTTGCGCCTTAATAGCTCAGTCGGTTAGAGCACTTGACTGTTAATCAAGGGGTCGTAGGTTCGAGTCCTACTTGAGGCGCCATAATGGCCAGTTGGTGAAGTGGCTTAACACACTGCCCTTTCACGGCAGCATTCACGGGTTCGAATCCCGTACTGGTCACCAGATTGAAGTGCAAAGACTTAATCGTCTTTTTTTTATCGGCCAGTTGGTGAAGTGGCTTAACACACTGCCCTTTCACGGCAGCATTCACGGGTTCGAATCCCGTACTGGTCACCAAATAAATAATTACCTACTTTAGGTTTTAAGAATTTTTATAATTCTTTTTTTTTGCATATAAAAAGTAATCAAATTGATTACTTTTCTTTTTTTGGTGTTTTTTCTTCACTTTTAGTATTTATATTATAATGTGAACGGACTTTTTCATTTACTTCATCAAAGATTACTCTATTCTTTTTTAAGTATTCTTTAACATTTTCTTTCCCTTGTCCAATTTTTTCTCCTTTATAAGCATACCAAGCACCAGATTTTTCAATGATATTCAAATCACTGGCTAAGTCGATTAATTCACCTTCTTTAGATATTCCTTCTCCGTACATTATATCTACTGCACATGTTTTAAATGGTGGAGCCATTTTATTTTTTACTACTTTTATTGTTGTTTTATTTCCAATTATGTCTGTTCCCAATTTTATTTGTTCTGATCTTCTAATGTCAATTCTTACTGATGAATAGAATTTTAAAGCTCTTCCTCCTGGTGTTACTTCTGGGCTTCCGAACATTACGCCTACTTTTTCTCTTAATTGATTGATGAAAATGGCAATCGTATTTGTTTTATTAATTACTCCAGCTAATTTTCTTAGAGCTTGACTCATCAATCTTGCTTGTAATCCAATATGACTATCTCCCATTTCTCCTTCAATTTCAGCTTGTGGTACTAATGCTGCCACTGAATCAATAACAACGACACTTATTGCTCCACTTCGTACTAATGCTTCACATATTTCTAAAGCTTGCTCACCATTATCTGGTTGTGAAAGTATTAATTCATCAATATTAACACCTAATTTTTTAGCATACTGAGGGTCTAAAGAGTTTTCAGCATCAATAAACGCTACTCTTCCACCTTTTTTTTGAGCTTCTGCTATAGTTTGTAGTGCTAGTGTGGTTTTACCACTTGATTCTGGTCCATAAACTTCTATAATACGCCCTTTAGGTAATCCACCTATTCCTAGTGCTATATCTAATGTTATAGAACCGGTTGAGATAACATCTATTTCCATTGCTTTGTTATCTCCTAATTTCATAATTGATCCTTTACCAAATTGTTTTTCAATATTTAGTAAAACTTGATCTAAAGTATTATCATTATTTTTTGTCATATATCCTCCTAAAATAATTCCTACAATTTCATTATAAAACAATGTTTTTTACTTGTCAATACAAAATACGAAAAAATGTTCGTTTTTATTTATTTAAAAAAAGTATTATTATTTAATACTTCTAAATTTATCAACATATTGTAAGGCTGAATATACTGATACTGTTGTTGCTAATACTAATAACACATCTGATACTTTAATATTTATTAGCTCAAATGGTAAGTTATTAAACAGTGTTAGTGCTATTCCGGCACTTAATATATAACTATTAATTTTATTTAATTTTAAATCTGTACTATCAGCATTGATTGTTATTTTTAAGTAGTTTACAACTGTATCTCTTGCTATTAGTATAATTGTTAACACTGGACTTATTAAACCTTGAACTGACAGTATAATTAATACTGAGTCTATTAAAAATTTATCGGCTATTAAATCCAGGAGTTTTCCTTTTTCTGTAATTGTGTTATTTTTTCGTGCGATTTTACCGTCTATTATATCAGTTATTACTGCTACAATGAAAAGGGCTCCAGCTATGAAATATTTTATATCTACAACTATTAATTCACCTATAAATAGTTTTATTGTTGATACACCAAATGAAGCATATGGAAACATCAGCACAGTTATGATTAATATTGTTAAAAAAATTCGTGACATTGTTATTTTATTAGCTAAGTTCATAATATCCTCCACTACTTTTTAAAATGTTTTCCTTTTCTTCGTTTGAATTTATAATCATTGAAGTTATTATATAAATAATTATTACTAGTAACAAGAAAATTGCCATGTATGAAATCAATAAAAATGTTTTATCAGTTTTTCTTTCAATTGTATAGGGTGACTTAATTTTATTTTCTTCTTCTTTAGTCGCTTTTACTTCTTTTTTTATTTCGTCTAAAGATAGTTTTGATGTATAATCAAATAAATATTCATTAAATTCATCAACTATTTCACCTTTATCTAACCCTAAATATTTTGCGTAGTCTCTGACAAAAGTTTTTATCATAAATATGTCTTTAAAGTTTTCCATATTACCTTTTTCAACGTCTGATATTTGTTCGTTTTCTACTTTCATATCTTCGGCTGCTTCTTCAATAGTTATACCTATTTTATTTCTTGCTTCTTCTAATTTTATTCCTATGTCCTTCATTATTCACCTCAAATAAAAAAAAATAATACTTATAAGCCATGTTCTGTACTTTTTTAAAAAGCGACAAACATCTATCTACCAAATAAATTTGGTCCTATTAATGGTTTTTATTCCCATTATATAAGTTCCTCTACCATAATTTGAGTTTCTTGCTTGTGGGGTTTACCGCGTTTCACCTTTTTAGTTTCCTAAAAATATCGTCTCTGTGGCACTTTATGCCGGAATCACCAGTTAAGGTTATCCAGCGCCGTTAGCTTTACAGCTACCATAGGTTATTTTTTCCCTATGCACAATCACTACTACCATTCCAGGTTAGTGCAAGCATGGACTTTCCTCTACATTTCTGCAGCGTTTGTCAAGTATTATTCTCTACCATATATGATTTTTTCTAGGTTAGATATTCTTTTTAGAACATCTACACTATTACCGCCTGATTCAGTGTCAGTATTTTCTTTTAAAACATCTAGTTTCATTTTTAAATTACGAACTTCTTGTTTTAAAATAGTATTATCATTAGTGACGTTTTTTAGTTCTTTACTAAGTTCTTTGATTATAGATATGAACTCTTCATAGTCTCTAATAACAACATCTAATACCTTATCCACTTCTTGAGGGCGATAACCTTTTGTATCTATTTTAAATTCTTTTTCATATAAATCTTTTGCTGTTAACATAATTCTTTCTTGATACACAAAAATCACCTATGATAATTATACCAAATATATTTTTGTTTTGTCAATTTATCTGCCAATTCTTTTTAAATAAATATTTAATTTGATATCTCTAATATCTGTATCCATTTGATTAAAAATATTTTCTATATGCATCTTTTCTCACCTATTTTTATTAAATCATAAATTGACATTTCAAATATTGATTTCGACAAAACTAGCTAAAATAAATTGGTTTTTTTTTCAATTTATAGTATAATGTTAATGGTGGTTATATGAATTACCCGAATGGTATAAAAAGAACTAAGCTTATCTCTACTTCTAATCGTGGAATGAGTTTAGAGGATGATATTAATCTGACTAATGAATATTATTTAATAAATGATTTAGCTATCATTCATAAAAAACCGGTTCCAATAACGATTAAAAAAGTGAATTTCAAAAGCAGAAGTGATGCTTTAATTACTGAAGCACGATTTAAAATTCCTTCGACAACTGATTATAATGGTTTATATAAAGGCTTTTATATTGATTTCGAGGCAAAGGAAACTAGATTATTAAACTTGCCGCTTGCAAATATCCATGAACATCAAATTAAGCATTTAATTAAGATTCATGAACATAAGGGAATTAGTTTTTTAATTGTTAGATTTACATTATTGGATAAAACTTTTTTATTAGAAACAAAACATTTAATTTCGTTTCTAGGTGCCAATTCAAGGAAATCAATTCCATTTGATTTTTTTGAAAAGTTTGGTTTTTTATTAAAAGTTGGTTATAACCCTAGATTAGATTATTTAAGCGTATTAGAAAAAATAAGGAGTGAATATTAATGAAGAAAGTTAAAAATTTTATAAAAAAATATAAAAATTTAATGATTGCTACTGTACTTAATTTAGTTGGTCTTCTAATTGGGAGCTTTGTAGTTGGTTTTATAGAAATTATAATTATATTACTAATTTTAGATGTTATCTTTTATTTAGTAACCAAACCTAAGAAGAAATTTTGTTTTAAAGAATTGATTAAGTCTGTTTTAATTGTTTGTTTTATTGGAGGAATATGTTCTTTAATTGGAGCATCTGCTTTCATTGGTTATGTTATTGCAAACGCTGATGAGTTTGATCCTGATGCTTTACACAACAAGGTTCCTACAGTTATTTATGGACCTGATGGTCAGGAGTTAGCTAAACTTGGTGATGAGTTAAGAGTTATCGTTGATTATGAAAACTTTTCACAATCTTTAATTGATGCTGTTATTGCGACTGAGGATAGTCGTTATTATCAACATAGTGGTGTTGATTTACCGAGATTTTTAGTTGCTTCTGTTAATCAAGTTTTAGGTAATGATGCTGGTGGAGCTTCTACTTTGACTATGCAGGTTTCAAAACTTACTCAAACTTCTGCTGAGGCTAGTGGTATTGAGGGGATTATTCGTAAATTTACTGATGTTTATATTTCAGTTTTCGAAATTGAAACAAGATATACTAAAGAAGAAATTTTAGAATTTTATTTAAATTATGTTAATATGGGGGGTCGTATTAATGGTGTTGGGCAAGCAGCTTTAACTTATTTTGGTAAAGATGTTAGTGAACTTAACATTGCTGAATCTGCTATGTTAGCTGGTATGTTCCAAGCTCCTAGTAGTTATACCCCTACTTTATATCCTGATGCTTGTGAGGAACGTCGTAAGGAAGTTTTATACTTAATGCATCGTCATGGTTATATTACGCAAGAAGAATATGATATTGCTTTAGAACTTACGGTTGAAGAGTTATTAGTTGAAAATGAGGATACAGTTTCTTCTGATTATCAAGATTTCCTTGATGTTGTTATCGAAGAAGTTGAAGATAGAACTGGATATGACCCTTATGTAGTTCCAATGAAAATATATACTACAATTGATTATGATATGCAAACTCATGTTGATTTAGTTATGTCTGGTGACACTTTTGATTGGCCAGATGATCATATTCAAGCTGGTTCAGTAATTATTGAAGCTGAAACTGGTCAAATTAAAGCAATTGCTGGTGGTCGTGATCGTGTGGCTGGAGATTGGAACTTTGCTGTTCATAATGAACGTCATATGGGTTCTACTTCTAAACCTATTTATGATTATGCTCCTGCTATTGAATATTTAAATTACAATACTTATTCTCCTATTGTGGATGAACCTCATTCATATTCTGGAGGAATTAATCTTAATAACTGGGATGGGCGTTATATGGGAATTTTAACTTTCCATAATGCTTTAAAATTATCGCGTAACACAACTGCTTTAAAATTATTCCAAGAATTAGATAATTATCAAGTTAATTCATTTGTTACTAGTTTAGGTTTAACTCCTGAAAGTGATAGTGATTACTTATATGAAGGGCATTCAATTGGTGCATATGTTGGGGAATCTCCTCTTTCTGTAGCGACTGCTTATGCTGCTTTTACAAATGGTGGGTTTTATGTTGAGCCTCATACTATTACATCAATTACATTTATTGATACTGACGATACTATTAATATAAAACCAGATAAACAACGTGTTATGTCTGAAGAAACAGCTTATATGATTGCTAAAATCTTAGAAGATACTTCTTCTCATGCTGTTGGTTTAAGCGTTAACGGGGTTAATTATGCTGCTAAAACTGGTAGTACCGATATTGAATATGACATCGTTAAAGAACTTGGTTTAAATGGTGATGTTAATGATAAATGGATGGCTAGTTTTAATGATACTTATTCTATGGCTGTATGGTTAGGTTACCAAGAAAATAATAAAGAAACTTATCGTGTTAGTTCATTTAATTATATTCAAGAATTATTTCAAGCTTTAGCTAAAGGCGCTTACACTGAAAAATCTTATTGGGAACAACCTGATGGAGTTATTCAATTAGAGGTTGAAGCTGGTTTACCTTTCGCTACTTTACCTAGTGAGTTTACTCCTGAAGATCAAAAAGTTAGTGCTTATTTTAAAAAAGGATTTGAACCTACTGAAGTTTCTGAGCGATTTGCTAAACTAGATAATGTAACTAATTTAAATTATAATGAAGAAACTAATAGTTTAACTTGGGATGCTTTACCTACTCCTAATTTTTATAATCCTGAATATTTAACTCAGTTATATGATGAGATTTATAACCATGATAACTATTTAGAAACTCAAGTCAATGCTGTCTTAGCTCAAAATAACGAAATTTTAGGTACTCTTGGTTATGATATTTATATTAAAGGAGATGATGGTAGTTTAACTTTAATTGGTTCTACTACTGATACTCATTTAAATTATAAAACTAGTGAATCTACTACTTTTGTAGTTAAAGCGGCTTATACTAAGTTTAAAAGTAATAGTAGTGATGGAACGGAATTAAATATTGAAGTTGCTCCTACAATTATTACTGCTGAGATTAATGGTGAGTCTACTATTGATATTGAATTAAATGAAACGTATAGTGAACCTAATAAACCGATTATAGTTTTAGAAAATGGTTCTGTTGATGTTACTGCTTCTAGTACTATTACTAAAGTCATTACTAAGACTTCTGATGATATGGTAGTTACTGAAATAGATACATCTACTGAAGAAATTTATACTATTGTTTATACAATAAAATATAATGATTTTACTACTAAATTAACTAAAATAATTAATGTGAGTTAATATAAAACTGAATCTTAAAAGGATTCAGTTTTTTTATACATTATTTACAATTATAACATCATCGCCTATGGTTTTTATATCATTCCATCTGATTTTTATCTCTCCTCTTGATGAGAACATTGATATAAAAAATTTAGATTTTTCGATTACCAAATATTCTATTACTCCATCTTTTATTATTATATCAATTATATTACCGATTAGTTTTCCTTCATTTGTTATAATGTTTTTTGATTGTAATTCTGATAAGTTCATTATCTTCACCTAGTTAATTATATGATTTATTTTATGATTTTTTTCATATTATCTAGTGCTGTCTTTTCTATTCTTGAAATTTGAGCTTGACTTATTTTTAATTCTTGAGATAATTCCATTTGTGTTTTGCCTTCAAAATATCTTTGTATAATTATAAATTGTTCTTTTTTTGATATTCCTTCGATTGCTTCTTTTAATATTAAGTCTTCATAATAATGGTTAGTTTTTTTATCAGAAATTTGGTCTGCTAAATAAACTGAATCACCATTTTCATTATACAGTGGTTCTGACATACTATAAACATCTTTCATTGATTCTAAGGCGTTATACACTTCAAATTCGCTTGTTTCTAGTTCTTTTGATATTTGCTCTATTGTTGGTTCTTTATTTAGTTTATTGGTCAGTATTTCTTTAATTTTAAGGGCTTTATAAGCTAAATCTTTTAAACTTCTGGATACTCTTACTGAACTGTTGTCTCTTAGATATCTTTTTACTTCACCTAAAATCATTGGAACAGCATAAGTTGAAAATCTAACCTCATGTTTTAAATCAAAATTATCGATTGCTTTTATTAATCCTATACATCCTACTTGAAACAAGTCATCCATATTATCAGTTCTATTTGTATATTTTCTTAATATTGATAAAACTAATTTTAAATTACCATTTATTAATTGTTCTTTTGCTTCTTTATTTCCGTTTTGTAATTCTTTAAATAAAGTTATCATTTCTTCATTTTTTAAAACTTTTATATTCGCAGTATTCACGCCACATATTTCTACTCTATGACGTGACATATTTCTCTCCTTTCATTTTTGTTTTGGTTATATTTTTATTTTATATACAAAAAAACAATCTTGCGATTGTTTATTCTATTGTTTCTTCAGGTTTGGATGGACTCACACCACCACCAGAAGTTGGAACTTCAGGTGTAACTGGTTCAGAAGGTGTTGGATTTTCTAAATCTTCTGGTTCAGTTGGTTCTTCAGGAGTCACTGGGGGTTCTGTTGGTTCTTCTGGTTCTGTTGGTTCTTCCGGATCGGTTGGTTCTTCAGGCTCAGTTGGTTCTTCAGGATTTTCTGGCATCCCTGGAATATCTGGTTCTGTTGTTCCATCAATATTTCCGTCCTCTTGATCTTCTTCTAATTCATCACCCTCTGTTGGATTTTCTGAATCAGTTGGTTCTTCTTCGGTTGGTTCTTCTTCGGTTGGTTCTTCTTCGGTTGGTTCTTCAACAACAGGTGGCGCAACATAAGTTGGGTCATTTACATCACCAGTATTTTCTTCAAACGAATTTTCTAGTAATTCACCGTTAATAACTTTATCAATTAAGCTTATTGCTTCTTCAATACTTGATTCAATTGGATCCATTACATATAGTAGTTGATATGGATATGAATATGTATAAGCTCCATTATTGTCGGTTCCATCTAAACTATAAGTTGAAATATTCCAAGAAGCCATATCATCTATTTGCATTTTTATTAATGCTGAAACTTCAGAATCTGTCATATTAGTTTGGAAATTTCCTTCTAAAGAATTTAATATACTTGTATATTTTGTTAAGATGGTTGGACTTGCTATTTTAGTAATTAATCCATCAATTACAGCTTGTTGGTTCATTCCTCTTACTCTATCACCTTCTAAGAAAGCTTTACGTTCACGGGAAAAAGCTAATGCTTGAGTACCATTCATGTAATTGTAACCTTCATAAAAGCGATATGTTGCACCTGTTGCTGCTGATGAGGTAAATGTGTATTGTGAATATACTTCAACGCCACCTACTGCATCTACTAAGTCTATTAATGTTGTGAAATTAACTTTAGCATAGTAATTTATATCTGTTTCTAATAAATCTTCTATAGTTTTTATGGCTACATCTAATCCATAAGAACTAGCGTGCGTTAATTTATCTTTGTATCCTGTTGTTCCATTCAATTGAACATAATAATCTCTTGGGATCGAAACTAGTAATACTTGTTTTGTTTCAGGGTTAACAACAGCAATTATATTCACATCACTACGACCTGAACTTGTTATCGAACCGTATACATCTGAACCATTAATATAAAATACAAATGGTGTATTACTAACATCTACGGTTTTATCAACTAGTTGTTCTAGTTCGACAGAAATCGTATCTAAAATTTTTAAAGTTTCAACTTCTGGATTTGCTTCTATTAAAGTATTATAATAACTTTGTTCTATTAAAACTGAAGTTAATGTTTGACTTAATAAATCATTTATAGCATCATCATAAGTATCATATTCAACTTCAACAAAAGTTATTTTTTCTTTAATTAAATTTAAAGCTTGGTCTAATTTTATTAATTCATTAGGAACATAAGCTATCTCTTTATCATTTAAATCTTCAATTGTATTAAAACCATCTTCTTCATTGGTAAGCAAGTAAAATATCTGCCTATTGGTTTCATTGTTCCCAAATTTGTTGAAAAAATTCATTGTAGTAACTAAATAATAAGTTGCAAAAATAGCAATTAATATTGTTACAAATGATAATCCATATCCGAAATATTTCCGTTTTTTATTTTTCTTACTTTTAAATATAAGAAGAAAAAACAAGGATGTTGTAATTACTCCAAACAGTAATAAAACTAATAGAAAATATCTAAATGGTAAAAGATTAGTTGAGAATAAATATGTTGAAAATAAAAACAATATTGTACTAGTTATTAAAAATATTACTTTATCTACACTAACTTTAAATTTTTTGTTGCTTTTACGGGCCATATCATCACCTTTTGTAATTATAACATAAAGATTAAAAAAAATCTAGATGACTAGATTTTTGATTTACACTATTATAAATGATAAAACGATTACAAATATGAAAATATATAAAGCATATTTCCAGATGTGTTTGAACCATTCTGTGTATTTAATATCCATATAAGCTAAACCTGCTATTAGGTAAATACTTACTGGTGCTATTAACATAACTAACCCATTAACAATTTGAATTAAAACCATGTTTCCAGCTAAATTTTCAACATCAGAATATATTATTCCAACATTTGAAAGTAAATTGTAAAAATCATTATATGCAAATGATCCTACAGCACTTGTAGCTATTACTGATAATCCGTTAGCTGATTCTGGCATTAAATTATTAATTATTGTATTTACAAAACTTGCTGAAGTTCCCGCTAATTGGGAATTTAAAATAGTTGCAAAAATTAAAGATGCTAATGTCGCAAATAACGCTACTGGAATCATTTTTTTTGCACCTTCGGCAAAAGCTTCTACTATTTCATCTAATTTTAAACTATATAACCACCCTATTATTAATGATAAAATAAATAGGATAACAGCCATTTCATAATTACCCCAGAATCCAAGCTCTGGTAAATCTGTAAATATGTTATTCATAATTAAATAACCATTTACTTCTAATGACATTAATGATTCATACATATCTGCAAAGAATTCGATTTCGAAAGCTATAGCCCAATTATATAAACCGATTATTAATAATACAAAGAAAATAGAACTTGTGATTATGAATGGTAAAATTGATTTTTTAGTTTTAACTTCTTCATAATGTGGTATTTGAACATCTTCTTTTTTTGAATTTTGTTTTTTAGTTTCTTCTTTTGTTTTAAATAATACTAGGAATAATCCGATTGTTACAATCGATACTATTATTCTGATTACAATTTCTTCGAACATTGAAATGTCATAGAAATAAACAAAATATCCCCAAATATTAAATCCTAGAATGTTTCCAATTTGTCCTACTAACATTGCCCCTACTGTTGCTGAGAATGTTGTTAATTTGTTATATCCTAATTTTAATAAGATAGTTGCAAATAAAGGAACAAAGACAAACAATAAATTTGGTAATGCTGTTAATGCTGACATTAAAGCAAATACTACTGCAACAATATAAATAAATAATTTATTGCTTTTTTGTGATTTTGTGATTTTTTCTACTATAGTCGTATATACTCCTGTTTTTGAGAAAATTCCATAAAATCCACCTATTACTATGAATAGTAATCCGTATTGAATAAATGTTCCGATAGTTAATATTGGTAATCTAAATAACCCATATAAACTAACAGGAACTACTGTTTCAACACTTTGATATGCACCACTGGCATATGTACCGGCTGGTATTATCCATGATAAAACTACGAAAGCTAAAAATGTAATACCTAGTACTTTTAAAATATTATTTTTTTTCATATATCCTCCTATTACTAATTATAACAAATTTTTAATTATTTACAAAGAAATTTCACTTTTTTTTAACAAAGTGATATAATTACTGTGGTGATTTTATGGATTTTAAAAATTCTAATAATAAAAGATATAATACTTTAGATTCCTTTTACAAAAATAAATTTGGTTTTAAAGTGTTTAAAATTAGTTTAAATGGTGGTTTTGAATGCCCTCATAGTGGATGTTTTTTCTGTTCAGTTTCTGGAAGTGGTGAGTATGGGGGAAATCCTGAAGATGATTTAATAACTCAATTTAATAAGATTAAGGATATGATGCATAAAAAATGGCCTAGTGGGAAATACATTGGTTACTTTCAAGCTAGAACTAACACTTTAGCTCCAGTTGATGTTTTAAAAGAAAAGTATGAACTTATTTTAAAGCAAGAAAATGTGATTGGACTTAATATCGCTACTAGACCAGATAGTATTGATGATGAGTGTTTTGACTATCTAAAGGAATTAAATCAAAGAACTTTTTTAACTATTGAACTGGGTTTACAAACGATTCATAGCGAGACTGAAAAATATTTAAATAGAGGTCATGATTTGCAGTGTTTTACTGATATGGTTTTGAAATTAAGACAAGAAAATATTAATGTGGTTGTACATATTATGAACGGTTTACCTTATGAGTCTTTTGATATGATGATTGATACTATTAAATATATTAACAAACTAGATATTCAAGGGGTTAAAATTCATATGTTAAGTGTTTTAAAAAATACTAAACTTGAAGATATTTATAATCTTAAAAACTTCCCTATTTTGAGTAAAGAAGAATATATTAAAATAGTTTCAACACAGTTATGTTATCTTAATCCTGATATAGTAATTCATCGTTTAACAGGTGATCCTTGCATTGATGATTTAATTACTCCTCATTGGACTATTAAAAAAACAATTGTTTTAAATGACATTGATAAGTATATGAGAAGTAATGATTTGTATCAAGGAAAATTTATTTAAAAACTTGTAATTTTATTATTCTATTTTGTATAGCTTGATAATTTTTAAAAACTGCTGGATATTTTATTATATTGGTAGTTTTTTTTTACAGTTTTTTTAAATCTGTCATTTGTTATAATTTTATATATGATTTACAATGTTATCGAAGGAGGTAATTACATGAATTTTATTAGAAATACTATCGATAATGTAAAAAACAATGATTTTAAAAATATTTCAGACAGTTTATTTTGTTATGAACAAGGTTTGGAAATGGGAAAAGAAGAAACTCTAACTATGATAGTTAATAATTTGGTGGAACTTGATATTGATATAAATACTATCTCACAAATTACTGACATTCCACTTGAAATTTTGACGGATATAAAATAAAAGAAATCTAAGAAGATTTCTTTTTAATTTTTAATTTTTTTAAGATATTATTCATATTTTCTTTTCCAAAAACAGTATTGAATAAATTATGTTTAAAACTTAAGTATATGTATATTGCTCCTCCGATTATAGAATATATAATTATTTCTAATAGTGCGTATAATCGTGTTGGCGGGAACTGCCCTATTAATAATCTTATTATTGATAATGATACAAACATTATTGCAGTAATTATTATTATTTTTATAAAGGTTTTGATTAAACTTTTATAACTTAAACTATATACTCTTTTTAAATAAATTAATAAATATACTGCTCCACTAATTTGAACTAACATTGTTGTTAATGTTGGGGCATATATGGCGTTTAGATTTAAGAAATCTAATAAGTGCATCATTGGGATATTAAATAATCCTTTGGCTAAGAAGCACATTAACAGTGTTAAAATGGCTGCTTTACTTTTACTAAGGGCATTAGTTGTATCAACTAAGATAAAATAAAATGCTGATGTAATGGCTTGTAGGATGAAAAACGAGAATACTTGAATACTTAATTGATCATATCCATAAAATATTGTCCAGACACTACTTGATAAGAAAAATAAACCGATTGTCATTGGTAATGATGTGAATAAAACTATTTTAAGTGATTGTTTTATTTTATTATCGACATCTTTATAATCTTTTAAAGTGGCACTTCTTACTATATTAGGTATTATGCTCATAGCTAATCCGAAAGTGATCGATAGTATTATCATATTTAATTTAGAACCCCATGTTGTTATTACACTTAGTGTTATTTCAGCATCTGTTACTGAAAATCCTAAATCAACGAGTGTTTGAACTGTTGTAAATATGTCTATGGTATTATAAGCTGATCTTATTACTTCTATTAAAATAAATGGTAAAGAATATTTAATAATTTTTTTAATAATGATATCATTAGTTAATTTTTTTTCTTCTTTTTTTATTTTATAATTTTGAGGTAAGCTCATTTTATGTTTTTTTATTTTTTTTAATAAATATATGTATGCAGCTAAAGCTCCTGCTGTTGCTCCAAATACTGATATTCCTACTGCTGTTGTAACTGATAGATTTAAGATATTTAATGTAAGAAAGCTACCTATTAATATAACTGCAACACGAATTAGTTGTTCAATTATATTAGCTATTGCTGGTTCTTTCATAACTCTTAATCCTTGGAGATATCCTTTTAATGAACTTAATACTGGAATGATTAATAATGCAGTTGCTATTATTCTGATAACAAAAGTTATGTCTTCGATTGTGTTTCCACCTTCAATATCTCCTATTATCATATAAGCAATTTGTGGAGCAAATATAAACAATATAGCAAACATAACTATTCCTAATGCAATTATTATATTTCTAGATAATTTATAAGCTCTTATTTCTGCATCATGATATTCTAAGGTGTTATACTCACTAATTGTTTTAGCCATAGTACTTGGTATACCTGTTGATGATAATGCAGCAAATACTGCGTATATTGTGTAAGCATAGCTATATAAAATAGCTCCTTGAACCCCTACGATAGCACGAAAAGGAATAACATAAATTATTCCAATAATTTTACATATAACTAGCCCTAGTGTTGAGATAAAGGCACCTTCAACAAAGTTGTTTTTTTTCATTTTTTCACATCCTAATATATTATCATTGCAGTAAAACAGTATAATTGTTCTTCACCAACGATGCTTATTGCTACTTGATATTTTATATCAATTATTTCATGTTCTTCTAGAAATTTGTTAATATTATCTTCTAAATCTTTTTCATGAATTTCATCAAATATTTTTACTTTCATCTTATCACCTATTATTATTATATTGATTTAATAATGCGTGATTTGTCGAATTTAATCTTTTAATATTTTTCTAATTTCTTTGTAATTTGGATAGTATTTATTTACTATATTCCAAAAATTTTTCGAATGATCAAAATGGATAAAATGACTTAATTCATGAATTATGACATAATCTAAGCAATTTATGTCATATCTTATCAATAATGAGTTTAATGTTATTGTTTGATTTTTTTTATTGCATACTCCCCATCGTGTTTTCATTGTTCTAATTTTTAATTTAGGAAAAGGAATATTTTCTTTAAATAAATCGTAATTAGTTTTTAATTGTTCATTATATAATTCATTGATTTTTTTATTTAAAAACTTATTTAGTTGTCTATCATCTTCGTAGTATACTGCACTATCACTGAAAAATATTTCATCTAATTGATTAACTTTTATTTTTTCATATTTTTTTCCTAGATAATAAAAATCGAGACTTTTATTTTCCTTACTAATTATTTTTTCAATCATAATTTTTAAAGTGTGTTCATTTTCTTTTATTAAATTTAGG
>CAYJJY010000028.1:0-15372 GCA_964370615.1 uncultured Muribaculaceae bacterium | reverse complement strand
AAAACAGCAGAAGAAATAGAAAAAATAATATACGTATGTAATGAAAATAAAATAGATATAATAGGTAGTGTATTTTTAAAATCGGCAGAAGAAATAGAAAAAATAATATACGTATGTAATAAAAATAAAATCGATATAACAGGTGGTGTGTTTTTAAAATCGGCAGAAGAAATAGAAAAAATAATATTAGTGTGTAAAGAAAATAAAATAGATATAACAGGTAGTATATTTACGAAAAAAGCAGAAGAAATAAACTATAATATTGAGTTTGTAAAAAGCAAATATGGACATGAGTATTTAACTCCTTTAATTGTAAATAAAAATCCTAATCATATTGAACAAGTATTTGACTTATTAAATAGTAAAGGCTGTTTAAATATTGTTATAAAAAGTTCTTCAATTTTAGCATTAAAGTATTTTGAAATAATAACAAGAATGGAGTTTTTAAAAAGTATTGGCGAAGAACTTCATGATGGTGTAAAATTTAATTCAATATTTGGAATGACCAATGCTAGAATGTTTAAAAAATATGGTGTTAATCAAAAAACTTTGGATGAACGTTATGGCAGTATATTAGATAAAAGTGATAATGAAATAAAACGTTAAAAGATATAGAATCCCATTTCTTGGAAATAAGAAATGGTTTTTTTAAGTTTAAACTGATATTACTCATAGTATTACTACTTTGATATAAAATATTTGTTTTTGAAGCTTTATTGTTATTTGTAAATATAGTTAATTATGTTATAATTTTTATTAAGTGGAGTTGGTATTATGGATATTAAAGATTTTGTTGATATAGGAATAGCAGATATATTTTGGAGATATAATGAGTTTTCTTTGGAGTGGAGAAAAGCATTTATAAGTCTATATGTTCCTAAGATAATTGGTTATAATTATGGAAATCAATATTGTTTAAAAATATCTTTTTTAGATGGTGATTTAGTTTGTGAGGAAGAATTATTTGAGTCAATGAAGTTTGATTTAAAAATAATTGATGATAAAAAAATATTAATAGAAATGTTAGGAGAACAATTTATTGTTAGTGAGAAACAATTATGCAAAATAAAAAAGACTATTGTCCTTTAAATGTTTTTATTATAATTCTTCAGTTTTATAGGTATTGTAACCTTCGTAGTGATAACTATTATCAATACCTTTCATATAGGTACCTCTGTCATTTATTTTATCTGTTAAAGCATTTTGAATTAGTATTTTAATTTCAATATCTTTTATTGGGCTACGTTCCATTGCTAGCAAATAATCTTCTTTATTTATTTTATCCCAATCAACAACTTTTTTTAATTCTTTTTTAAGAATTAAATCAAGCCATATACGCATGCTTCTTCCATTACCTTCTCTAAAAGGGTGGGCTGCATTCATTTCTACGTATTTTTCAATTATTTCATTAAAATTATTTTGAGGCATATTATTAATATAATTTAGTGATGATTCAAGATGCATGATAGGTACAAATCTAAAGTTTCCTTTAGCTATATTAACATTTCTAATGTTACCAGCAAAATCATATATCTCATTAAATAAGTAATTGTGAATAAAAGATAATGATTTAAATGTACCAGCATAATTTAAATCTAGTAAATTTTTATCAAAAAGTTCGATTGCTTTTTTTTTGGTTAATTTTTCTTCTATATCTGCTAGTTCTCTTGATGATGTTATGTTTAATTTATTGTCTATAGTCATGATTACCTCCAATATATATATTATATCATATTTGAATTAATTAGTTTTATAATAACTGAGATTTTTATTAAAATAAAAAGGACTATTGTCCTTTAAATGCAGTCTACGTAAGTATCTGGTAAACATCTTAAGCTACAAACACATGTTAAGTTCATAGTGAAGAAGGAATTAGTTGAAACATATGGACTTGCAATGTCTGTTACATCTGGATTTGGAGCTAAAACTCTAAATGTTGCACAGCACCCATCTAGTTTTTCAATTCTAAATACTGATGAACATTCTACGTCTTGATCACCACATACTACGTTTTCACGAGTGGTTGGCATTGACCAAGGTGTAGAGTTCCCACAGCAAGTATATAGCATTACTGGTCTTGTGTTACAGCTAAGTGAAGTTGCTGAACATCCTAAAAATCCACGATCACAAGTGTCTAAGCAAGCTTCACCACAGTTAGCGTTTTGTTGTAGGATATTTATTACTGTTAATATTTCATTGATACATTGGCAAGAGTCGTTTGTATTATTACACATATAATCACCCTTTCATTAGTTTTCTACTATAGCATATTCCTAATTTTAATTTTAGTGTAAACTAAATACCTAGTTTGTTTTATTTTGATTATATTGTAAATTTATTATAAATAATATATAATTAGTTTAGGTGATATTGTGTTGAAATTATTTAGACTTTTGATAATTTTAATAATTGTTTACTTTGGTTTAAAAGTAGTATTAAATTATTTTGAAAAAGAATTACAAGTTGGTTATGTTATAAGTGGTGAGAATATTGATTTTGTTATTGATGAAAATGGTTTTTTTGATAATAATGATTTGGATATTTATCAGTATAAAATTAGTTTAGAAAATGAATTTTTATTTCAGGTTAAGACTGAATATGATAAAAAAACTGAGATTATTATTGATATAAAATATTATAAAGATGATAGTGTTGAATGTATTTTACCGATATTTTTAGATAATAAAATTATTGTTGATATGATGTGTTATGATAATAATTTAGTTTATTATAATAGTATTAAGGGTAGTAATAATGATTTAGATAATTATGTTTTTGGTTTAGATTATGATTTAAATATATTTAGTGATGTTAGTGAAAGTGATAATATTGAAGGTATTAATGTATATAAAGATAATTTAATTAGTGATCATTATATTGGTTTTACTAGTTATAAAGGTATTTATGATGTTAGTAAAAATTTTAATACGACTGTTTATGATATAACTTTATTTGATAATGATGTTTATAATCAAAAGTTATCTTTATTTTATAATAATTATTATATTGTAGCTGATTATGATGAGAAGTATGAATTTAATGAATTTATTGTTATTGATATGATTAATTTTAAAACAACTACTATTAAGAGTAAGGATAGTATTTCACTTGATAGTTATATTCAAGGTGTTGTTGATGGGGTAATTTATTTATTTGATAAGGATGAAAAGATTCAATATCAAATTGATATTGATGATGGTAGTGTTAGTAGTTCTAGTGTAATTAATCATTATGTTAATGGGGAATTTGAAATTATTACGGTTAATCAAGCTTTGGAAGAAATGTTATTTGAAAGTGTTAGTTATGAGTTGGATGGTTATGTTAGAATAGATAAGGTTTATAATGAATATTATTTATATGAATTAGATGGTGATAGTTATAAAGTTTATAAAAAAATAGATGGTTATGATAATTTAATTTATTTATTTAGTTTAAGTGATATTAGTAATATTTTTTATGTTTCGAATTATATTTATTTTATAGATGGTGAGGATTTAAAAGTTTATAGTGAGAATTTAGGTTTAAAAAATTTAGTTAGTTATAGTGAATTTGAATTTAATAAAAATATTAAAATGCATGTTTATGAGAGGTGAATATGAAAGCTATAGTTTTATCAGGTGGTGGCGCTAAGGGTGCTTATGAAGTTGGAGTATGGAAAGCTTTAAGAAAATTAAACATTAAGTATGATATTGTGACTGGTACTTCAATTGGTGCTGTTAATGGTATGTTTATGGCTCAAAATCATTTTTATAGATGTTTAAATTTGTGGAAAAATATTGATTATAATACGATGTTTGATAATTTTACTGAGAGTGAAGAGAGTATTGATATTTATATGAGTTATTTAAATCATACAATAAAAGGTGGTTTAAAATTAGATAAGATGGAAAAGATAATGGATAAGTATTATCGACCTAATGATTTATATAATAATGTAAAATTTGGGGTTCCGGTTTTTAATTTAAGTACAAGAAAATTTAAGTATGCAACAACATTAAATACTAATCCTAAAAAATTAAGGGATTATATTGTTGCTTCTGGTTCTTGTTTTCCTGTTTTTAAACCCAAAAAAATTAGTGATGATTTTTATATTGATGGAGCTTATTATGATAATATTCCAATTAATTTGGCTGTTGAATTAGGGGCTACTGAAATTATAGCTGTTGATTTAGAGACTTTTGCTTTGGTTAAAAGTCCTAATATTGATATGAGCAAAATTACTTATATTAGACCTAGTGTTAAGTTAGAGAGCTTTTTAATGTTTGAGAATAAGAGAATTAATCGGATGATTAAGATTGGTTATAATGATGCTATGAAGGTTTTTAAAAAATTAGATGGTGTTAAATATACTTTTAAAAAGGGTGTTTTAAAATATTTTTTAACTACTTATTATGATGAATTTAATGTTTTGTGTAAAAAATTAAAAGTTGAAGTTAATGAAGATAAGTTTTTGAAAACTTTTGATAATTTAGGTGAAATGTTTGATATTGATGTTACAAAGGTATATAATAAAAGGGAGTTTTTAAAAAATGTAAATGATGAATTTTTAAAGACTGAAGATATTGAAATAAATAATTTTAGCATTGAGAAGATTAAAAAAATATTTAAAAGTAGATATATTATAAAAGAAATTTATAATAAATTAGAAAATAATAAAAAATTAAGTGCTCGTTATTTTGTGTTTTTTCAAGATGAATTATTGTGTGCTTTATTATTAAAATGTTTAAGGAGGTAATTATGAAAAATATTTTAACTGGTTTAAGACCAACAGGTAATCTGCATTTAGGTCATTATTTTGGAGCTGTTAGTAATTGGGTTAAATTACAAAATGAATATAATACTTTTATTGAAATTGCTGATGTACAGGCTTTAACTGATAATTTTAATAATCCTTTAAAAGTTAGAGAAAATGTTAGTGAGGTTGTTTTAGATTTAATTGCTTGTGGAATTGAACCTTCAAAGGTTACTTTCTTTGTTCAATCTTATATTAAAGAAATTGCTGAGTTAACGGTTTTTTATTCTAATTTAGTTACGGTTGCTAGGTTATATCGTAATCCGACTGTTAAAACGGAAATTAAGCAAAAGGAAGAGTTGTTTGGTGAAAAGGGTGAAGGGGTTACTTATGGTTTTATCGGTTATCCTGTTAGTCAAGCGGCTGATATTACTATTTTTGATGGTGAATGTATTCCAGTTGGTGATGATCAAAAGCCTTTAGTTGAGCAATGTCGTGAGCTTGTTAAGAAGTTTAATTCTATTTATGGAGAAACTTTTAAAGTTCCTGAGCATATGCTTAGTGAGTTTCCTCGTATTAAGGGTTTAGATGGTAATGAAAAAATGGGTAAATCTTTAGGTAATTGTATTTATTTAGTTGATGATTATGAAACTGTTAAGAAAAAAATTAGAAGTGCGGTTACTGATCCTAATAAGTTAGGTAAAAATGATCCAGCTGATCCTTTAGTTTGTATGGTTTATTATTATCACAAGTTGGTTAATAAGGATTATGAGACTGTATGTTCTAATTGTAAAAAAGGAGCTATGGGTTGTGTTAGTTGTAAAGATGATTTAACAGAAAAAATGATGGAGTTTTTAAAACCGATTCAAGAAAGAAGAAGTAGTTATAGTAATTCAGATGCTTTAAAAATATTAGAAGATGGAACTAATAAAGCTTCTTTATATGCTTGTAATAAAATGAATGAGATTAAGAAAAATATGAAGATTGATTATTTTAATAATTAGTTTTTAATTTCATAAGATTAAGTAAAGTAATTTACTTTTTTTTTGGAGGAATTTATGTTAATTTTAAAAGGTTTTTTAATTGGTTTGGGTAAAATTATTCCTGGGGTTAGTGGGGCTTTAATTGCTATTTCGTTTGGTGTTTATGAAAAGGCTATTGGTTGTTTAAATAATTTATTTAAAAAAGAAAATTTTTTCTTTTTATTTAAGTTAGGAATTGGGGTTTTATTATCTATTATTTTAACTAGTAATTTGATAGTTTATTTACTAAATAGTTATTATTTAATTATTATGTTACTTTTTATTGGTTTAATTGTTGGTGGTTTATTTGGTGTCAAGAAGTGTATAAACAAGTTGAATTACTTGGTTTTTATTATTTCTTTTGTTTTTGTTTTTTTACTTAAGTTAGTTAGTAGTCAGTTGTTTTATATTGAAGGGAATAATTTATTTTTTAATATTTTTTTAGGTTTTATTGATGCTTTATGTATGATTATTCCTGGTATAAGTGGTACTGCTGTTATGATGGTTTTGGGTGTTTATGATAAGTATATATTACTTTTAAGTAGTTTTGATATTTTATCTTTGTTACCTTTTATTGTTAGTATGGGAGTTAGTATTTTGTTATTATCTAAGTTAGTATATATATTGTTTAATAAATATAAAGATATAACTTATAGTATGGTTTTGGGTTTTAGTGTTTTTTCTATAATTTATTTATTAATTAATTGTCTACAAAAAACAAGTTCTTTTATTGAACTTGTTATAGGTATTATTTTATTTATTTTAGGGTTTTTCGTTTCTTTTTTATTAGGAGAATAATTAGTATTATTGTTGGTATTATTAGTAAGAAAATATAGTTTATAATTGGTTGGGTTGTAAGTAAGTATTCTTTAGCTTGGGTATTGTTATTGAAAATATAATTAGCTAAGTAAAATATTATTAAAGAACATATTATGGAAGATAGTTCTTTTTTCTTTATTATTTTTATATTTTTTAAAGCGGTTATAGCGAAGTATATAATAAATGATAATAATAATATTCCATCAAATAACCATTGTAGAACTATTACGCCTTCGACTCTTCTAAAGAAGTTTCCAATACTAATTGTTTTTAAAATGTGGTATTCGGGGTATTGGTATAATTCACTCATATTAGAACCTAAAACGGTTGTGCAATAAAATATTACAATAAATAGTGATGTATAAGATATTATGTACATTATGGATAGTGATTTTGTTAATTTTTTATTTGATGTTATATTATTTTTAGGAACTATTAATAGTAAAAACATTGGTAAGCAAGTATAAGCTATGCAGATTAGTGATGCGTGTAGTATTTCTTTGAATGTAGTTATTTCCATTGGCATTAAGTAATCTAGTTTTATTTCTCCAGATAGTGAGAATACGGCTAATAAAAATAGAAATATATTAATTATAAAATAAATTACACTTGATCTAGATATGGTTTGAATACCTTTTTGAGCTAAAATGATTACTGGTATAATTACTATTAAGCTGATAAAAAATAATGGCGTTTGATATAAAAATAATGAGCGAATAAAGTTTATTATATTCCATAAAACTAAGCTTCCAAAAAATAGGATAAATAATATTAGTATTATGTTTATAAATTTACCTAATTTAAAATTATCGTTTATTGTTTCGATGATATTTTTTTTAGGGTTAATGTTTTGTAGTTTATAGTAAATAAATAATGGTATGATACTTAATATTAAAGCTAGGATAATGCTTAAATAAGCGTTATTTTTGGCTATTTTAAATAGAATATAAATTGTTGGTCCAAAGAAAAATCCTCTTATTAGTGTTGATACTAAAAAGATAAGTTCGTTTTTAGCTACTCTCACTCTCTCACCTCGATTAAGTTATTAGCATTACCCTTAGATTTTAAATCTAAGTTTAATTTTATTTCTATTTCATAATTTAGAAATATTTCTTCATCCCAAGTAGTTTCTATTTCTTTATAGTAGTTATAATTATTTCTAAATAGATATTGACCAAAACCGAAGATATCTGTTTTATTTTCTTTAGCTAAGTTGATGGCATCTTCCATAAATATGATTAATTCTTCTTTTGTTTGATTTTCTATTTCTTCTATTGTTTTACTGTCATTTATATCTAGTTCACAGGATGTTTCTTGTAGGGTTCCAATCATTTCTGTTGTTAGAGTTATTTTGTTGTCTTTAATTTCATATTTGGTTTCTGATTGGGTTACTTCACTGGCTGTTTTACCATTTTCGCAATCGGTTGTTACAACTAGGGTTTCTACTTGATTGTTAATTATACTAATACCTTTACTTTGTTCTGGTGTTGAGTAGGTTATAAATTTATCTTTTTTAAATATAGCAAGTGTTCCTAGTTTTAAATATGTATTCGGTTTTATTTCATTATCTGTTTCTTGGGTGTCATTTTTTATTTCTTCACCAATTATTTCAACTGATGGTAATACGGGGTTTATTCCTTCATCGGTAAGTATAGTTACATAGTTATTTAAGTTTACGTTATATGTTATAGCACTTGATTCGTTTGTTGTAAGTAAGTTTTTAGATATATTTTGTGAGGGAAAAGTTTCTAATGATGTTGTTATTTCAAATATTTTTCCGGCTTTATCGCCTTTGGCTACTACTAGTAAAAAATCATTTCTAACTTGAGGATATCTAAATAAAAAATCAATGACTTCTTCTGTGCCTAGGGAAGCAATTTCTTCTGATAAAACTAGTAGTTCTAAATGACCAAAGTATAATTGTTTGGATACTGATAAACCAACGTTTTTAACGGCTTCATATATTGTTTCGCCGGTATCAGAAAACGATACGGCTTGGGAATCAATACTACCACTATCTGAACCTTTTTTTGAATTGGCTATTAAAACAGTAGCTTCATATCCTGTTTCTGTTTTGTCAATTGCTAAACCGGTAGTTATGGCTATATCATTTAATTCGTTGTAGTTCCAACATCCGGTTAGAGTAAATAAAAGTGTTGTTAAAATTATTATTTTCATATTAATCCATCCTTTTAGTATTTTGTGTTAGATAGGTAGTTCTTTTTTTCATTTTGTTTTGGTTTTTTCTAAAAATATTATTACTAATATCGTAAAAATTCATTGGGGCTATTGGACTTAGGTATGAGTATCCAACAACATTTAAGCTGGCTAATCTTGTTACAAATATTATTAGCATTAAAACTATTCCTATTAGTCCGAATATTGATGCTGCTAGCATAAAGTATATGCGCCATATTCTAATAGCACTTATAACATCAGGGTTACTAAATGCCATTCCTGCTACGGCTGATATTGATATGACTATAACAACTATTGGTGAAATAATACCGGCTGATACTGCTGCTTCTCCTAGTATTAATGCTCCAACAATACTGATTGATGCACCCATAAATTGGGGTTTTCTGGTATCAGCTTCTTTTAATATTTCATAGGCAATAATTAGAATTAAAATTTCTATTAAAGTTGGGAAAGGGACACTTTCTTTTTGAATGGAGAATGATATTAATAGGGTGTTGGGGACTATTTGTAAGTCAAAAGTGGAGACTGCTATATATAAAGCGGGAACCAATATGGCTATTGTAAATGCTATATATCTTAAGATTCTATTAAATGTTGCTGATACTGGTTTTAAATATAAATCTTCTGGTGAAGTGAAAAAGTCTGTGAAGACGCCTGGTAAGATTAAAGCGTAGGGACTATTTTCAACTATAATGGCTATTTTACCATTTAATAATGAATTACATACTAAGTCTGGTCTTTCGGTATAAATTGCTCTGGGAAAGATTGATTTTTGTTTACCACTTAGTAATTCTTTAATATAACTTGAATCTAAAATTCCATCAACTTTGATATTTTTGATTTTATTTTGTAAAAATTTGATGTTTTTTTTAGAGGCTATACCATTTATATAAACTAAGGCTACTTTAGTTTTGGTTCTTTTACCAACTAAATTATCTTGAACCCATAGGTTTTGGTCTTTGATTCTTTTTCTTATTAATCCAATATTTACAATAAAATTTTCTGTAAATGAATCTTTCGGTCCTTTTAGTGTTGGTTCTGAGGTTGTTATGGCTACTGATCTGTCTAAGATATTTTTTGTTTCAATGCCGATTGCTTTTGTTTCACCATCTATTAATATTACTGTAAATCCACTTGAGATAAAGTAAAATAGTTGGTCGTAATTATTTACGGGTTTTACTTTACTATTGGGAACTGTATTTTCTAGTGTTTTATAGATATTTTTAAAAATATTTATGGTTTTATTTTTGATATCATAGGTTAAACTTTTTCCAATAAAGTTACTTATTTTATCATCACTAGCGGTACTTTCTAAAAATACTAGGGTTACTTTTGTTTCGTTGATGGTTAAATCTTTAAAAACAATATCAGTACTTTTACCATATTTAGTTTCTATTTTTTTAATTTTTCCTTTGTTTGTATAGTTTAACATGAAATCACCTAATGTTATTATGTATTTTTTTACAAAAAAAATAAGTACTTTTGGTACTTAGTATAAATTTTTGTTATCTTTAAATTGTTCAAATAATTTTATGGTATCTTCTTTATTTATTTGTTTGATAGTCATGTCTTTATTATTTCCTTTAAAAAAGTCGTAAATAAAGTCATCTCTAAATCCAATGTCAGCAGCATCTTTTTTTGTGTTGCCATAATATACTTCTTTGATATTAGCCCAGATAATTGCGCTCATGCACATAGGGCATGGTTCACAATTAGAATAGATTATACATCCTTCTAGGTTATGGGTATTTAATTTTTGACATGCTTGTCTGATGGCATTTATTTCAGCATGGGCTGTTGGGTCATTGTTTTTTAAAACTTGATTATGAGCCTGAGCTATTATTTCGTTATCTTTTATAATAACTGCTCCAAAAGGACCACCTTCTTTAAATTTTGTTTTTAAATTTTTTTCTGCTTCTTCATTAGCTAATTTCATATAATTCATTTTTCTCACCGTTTTAATTATATCACATTTTTTTATTAAATTCATTGTTTAATTTATATTAAAGTGGTATACTTATGTAGGTGATTTTATATGAGTTTAACAGCAGGAATAGTTGGTTTACCAAATGTAGGTAAATCAACATTATTTAATGCAATTACAAAAAAACATATTTTGGCGGCTAATTATCCGTTTGCTACTATTGAACCAAATGTTGGGGTAGTAACTGTACCGGATAAAAGACTTAATTTTTTAAATGAATTATATCAAACTAAAAGTTTAATTCCAACAACATTTGAATTTACTGATATTGCTGGTCTTGTTAAAGGGGCGGCTTCTGGTGAAGGTTTAGGTAATAAGTTTTTATCGCATATTAGAGAAGTAGATGCTATTGTAGAGGTAGTAAGATGTTTTGAGGATAAAAACATTATTCATGTTCTTGATAATGTTGATCCAATAAGGGATATTGAGATTATTAATGTTGAGTTAATTTTAGCTGATTTGGAATTAGTTGATAGTAGATTAATGAGAGTTTCTAAAAAATTAAAATCTAATGATAAAGAGGCTTTAAAAGAAAATGAGTTATTATTAAGAATTAAACATGATTTAGAACAAAACTTACCAGTTAGAAGAATGGAATTAGATGAGGAAGAGTCTTTAATGATTAAATCATTTAATTTATTAACTAGTAAACCTATTATTTACGTGGCTAATGTTTGTGAAGAGGATTTAATTGATGGTAATGAGTATGTTTTAAAAGTTGAAGGTTATGCTTCTGGTGAAGGTGCTAGAGTTATAACTGCATGTGCGAAAATTGAAGAAGAATTAAGTGATTTAGAAAATGATGAGAAATTAGAATTTTTAAATGATTTAGGAATTGAAGAAAGTGGTTTAGATAAATTAATTAAAGCTACTTATTCGTTACTTGATTTAAGAACTTATTTTACAGCAGGGGTAGAAGAAGTTAGAGCATGGACTTTTAAAAAAGGAATGAAAGCGCCTCAATGTGCAGGTGTTATTCATACTGATTTTGAAAAAGGTTTTATTAGAGCTGAAGTTATGAGTTATGAAGATTTAGAAGAACATGGTAGTGAGAAGGCTGTTAAAGAAGCTGGACGTACTCGTCTTGAAGGTAAAGAATATATTATGCAAGATGGAGATATTTGTTATTTTAGATTTAATGTGTAAAAAAGAAAGTGATTTCTTTTTTTTAATTGTCTTATTTTATATTAAATTGCACATAATAATTTTATATAGTATAATTGTACTACATGTAGTTATGAGGTTTGTATGAAGAAGTATTTAAATTATTTTATGATTTTTTCTATTATAGGGTATTTTGTTGAAACTATATATTCTTTAATTAAAGGTATTGATTATGATAGTGGTTTTTTGAATGGTCCTTGGGCTATTGTTTATGGATTTGGAATTGTATTTACAGTCTTTATTAACAATAGAATTAAGATAAAAAAAGGTTTGTTTAGATTTATTGTTTTGTTTTTAGTTTTATCCATTTCTATTACTGCTATTGAATATAGTGGTGGTTTAATTATTGAGTATTTATTTGATAGAGTTTATTGGGGATATTCGCATCATACTTTTAGTATTGGAAAGTATGCTTCTTTAGAAATGATGTTTTTATGGGGTGGGATTACTGTTTTATTTGCTTATTTTTTAGAAGAAAAATTAAGTAAATTAATGATTAAAATTCCTTTGTTTATAAGTTTGTTAGGTATTTTATTAATTATAATTGATTTTGTATTTACACTAATTAATGGAATTTAAAGTTACAGTTTATTGTAACTTTTTTATTTGTGTGTTATTATATCCTTAAAAGGTAGGGATGTTATGGCTGTTTTTAGTATTCTTAGTTTATTAATTGTTTTATTGTTATTATTTAATAAAAAAATTAAATTGATTAGTATAAATTTTAACTTTGAAAAATATTATAAATTAATTGTTATTTTATTATTTGTTGTTATTTTATTTACTTCTTTTTATAATTTAGGTTCTACTCCTGGAGGTATTCATATTGATGAGGCAGGAATGGCTTATGATGCTTATTCTTTAAGTACTGAAGGTGTTGATAGGTATTTAAATCAATATCCAGTTTATTTTATAAACTTTGGTGGTGGTCAAAGTGTTATGATGGGATATTTGGTATCGTTTTTACTTAATATTTTTGAATTTAGTTTGTTTCTAATAAGAACACCAGGAGTAATATTAAAAGTTGTATTGATGGTATGTGGTTTTTTATTTTTAAAAGATAAAAAGCAGAAGGTTTTATTTTTGTTTTTATTAGCTATTAATCCTTATTTTATAATGCAATCAAGATTTGGACTTGATTGTAATATGATGGTTGGTTTTTTAACTATTTCTTCTTTTTTACTTCATAATAATATTACTAAAAATAAATCACTGATATTACCAGGAATATTTTTCGGTTTAACTTTATATACTTATGCACTTTCATTTATTACAGTACCTTTGTATTTAATGATGATATGTGGATATTTATTGTATATTAAAAAGGTAAGTTTTAAAAAAATAGTTGGTTTTGGTATTCCGATTTTTTTACTTGCTATACCTTTGGTGTTGATGATTTTAGTAAATAGTGGTTTTATTCCAGAAATAAATTGGTTTATAACAATTCCAGAAATGACATCATATCGTGGTAGTGAGATATCTTTAAATAATGTCTTTATTAATTTATATATGTTATTATCGATAATTAGTTTTGATAATGTATGGGTATTTGGTGATTTATTAACATACAATGCATCTTATGAATTTGGAACTATTTATTATATGGCAATTCCATTTTTTATGATTGGTATTTATGAATGTTTTAAAATAGCTAAAGCTAAAATAATTAATAAGGAATATGATTTAAATATTTTAATATTTATTTGGTTTTTAAGTAGTTTAATATGTCAATTATTAATAGTTCAACCAAATATTAATAAAGGAAATGCTATTATGTTTCCAGTTGTTTATTTTGTCTTTACAGGTGTTTATAAGATATTTAAATTAAGAAAACAATTAATTGTTCCAATAATTTCTTTATTTATAATTAATTTTATTTTATTTGGTATTTTCTTTTTTAACTCTTTTACAACTAGGACAAATGATTATGATTTATTTTATACTGATTTTAATGAGGCTTTGGAATATTCACTTACTTTAAATGAGGAATTATTTTATGTTGAAGGTAGGGCTATTTATTCTAATTTACTTTTAAAAACTAATCCTTATGATTATAGCGAAGAGGTTGTAAAAGGAATTACTACTACTCATATTTATAACACGGGTGTTGTTGATTTGAGTGCTGGTTATATAGTGACGAAGGGTAATAAAATTAATGAAGCTTTAAAACATTATAATTATAGTACTAAGGAATTTGGTCATTATATTGTTTATTATAATAATTACTAAATTTTATGTGTTGATTTAAGTAGGAAAAATTGTAATATATATTGTAATTTTTCTTTTTTTTTGTTATAATCTATAACGAGTGAAGAAATTTACTCCTTGCTTTTAAAGAAAGCCAATAGACCATAAGGAGGTGGAAAAATGCGTAAATATGAAATTATATTTATAGTTAGACCAACATTAGGAGAAGAGGATGTTAAAGCTGTAGTAGCTAAATTCTCTAAAGTATTAACTGATAATGGTTCTAAAATATTAGAAGAAAAAACTGTTGGTCAAAGAGAATTAGCTTATGAAATTAAAAAATTCAAATCTGGATTTTATTTCACTTTAGTTATTGAAGCATCTAACGATGAAGCTATCAAAGAATTTGACCGTCAAGCTAAAAATACTCAAGATATTATCCGTCATTTAATTACAAAATTAGAAGACTAGGAAGAGGTAGAGAATGAATAAAGTATTATTAGTTGGAAGATTAACAACTAAACCAGAATTAAGATATACAGGTTCTAATTTACCTTATACTAGATTTTCGGTTGCAGTTAATCGTACTTTTACAAATGCAAGTGGTGAAAGAGAAACAGATTTCATTAATGTTGTTGTATGGAGAAAACAAGCAGAAAATGTTTGTAATTATTTGAATAAAGGAAGTTTAGTATCTGTTGAAGGTAGAATTCAAACTGGTAGTTTCACTGATAAAGATGGAAATACTAGATATACTACTGAAGTAGCTGCTGAGAGTGTATCTTTCTTAGAATCAAAATCACAAGGTCAAACTAGATCAAATGATTCTGGTCCAAGTTATTCAGCTCCAGTTAATGTTGATGATAATCCTTTCGCAGAATTTGGAGATAGTGTATCTATCGACGATAATTTTTTAGATTAGGAGGATAAACATGGCTGAATTTTATAGAAAAAAGAAAAAAGTTTGTCAATTATGTGCTGGTAAAGAATTAAATCCAATGGATTTTGAAACAATGAAAAGATTTGTTAGTCAAGATAAAGCTAAAATCTTACCAAGAAGAGTTACTGGTACTTGTGCTAAACACCAAAGAGTTGTAGCTAATGCAGTTAAAAAATCTCGTTTTATTGCAATACTACCGTTCGTAAAATAGTTATTTATATAACTATTTTTTTTGTTATTAAAAGGAAAAGTTTAATTTTTATCCTATATAACAAGTAGGAGGATAAATTATGATTAAATATTTTTTAACAAATGATGTAGTGTT
>CAYJJY010000027.1:0-15425 GCA_964370615.1 uncultured Muribaculaceae bacterium | reverse complement strand
CCTTCGAATTCTTTTAAGCGTTTTTTTAAGATTAGTTCAAGGCTTACAAATTTTGTTATTCCTTTGGTTGTATAATCACTATGTTCTATTAAGTACCAGTGATCATCCTTTTCGAAAGTTACAAAACAATGCATTTTAGGTTCATCACCTGAGTCTGTTTTTTCGTAGTGACAAAATATTTTGTAATTAAGTTTTATTTTATCTAGAAGAAATGCTATTAATTTTGCTTGTTCAACACATATTCCAAGTCCTTCTTCGATAATTTGTTCTAAGCTCATTGTTTTATATTCTTTGCGAAATCCTTTTAGGGAATTGATGTGTTTTATATTATTTTTATCTTTCCATCCATATTTTATATTATAGTCTAACCAATCTAAAATATCGTGTTCATTTTTGATGTCTTCTATGTTTAATTCATCTTTAAAAGCTATTGTTTTAGCGCTTTTCATAATGGATATTTTTCTAAAAAATTCATGTTACTTAACATTTTGTAAATAGCTATTCTTTGCTCTTTATTGTTTAGTTTAAACTCATGACAATATTTTTCAAAATAGGAATTGATGTTTGAAAAGTTATCTAAACTCATGTCTGTATTTTCAGTAATTGGAAAGTATTGCCATGGTTTTTCGATTGATTCGGATAACATTTTTATTTCAAAATCTTTTGGAGCATAGCTTATTTGTTCATAATCAGATATTGTTATATTCTCACCGTCGTAATGAATACTATTAAAGTTTAAATTAGTATTTACTGAATATGATTGCTCATTTGTTTTTAGATAAAAAGCTAATTTAGTTACAACTTTTTTTATTATTTCAATTTCTTTTCTTGTGAATAAATCAGCATCTAATAGATGAAGTAATTCTTTATATTCGTTTAAAATGGTTTCTAACCAGTTCACTGGTGTTTTTAATGGTGATTTTTTATTTAAGTAATCAGAAATTTGTTTTATTACTTTTTCTCTTTCTGTTTCTTCTAAATTAGGCCAAATGTGACTTAATTTTTTACCTTTACAAACTTCAGTGATTATATAATTATCCTTGGTATTTATAATTTTAGGAACAAAAATATTTGTATTTAGGTAATCTATGGTTTCGTTGTAATTTTTATCATAAATTGTAACATTATATTGTCCGTTTACTTGATATGTTGTTTGTGTTGCTGTTTCATTTATTAATTTATATTTTGGCTTTTGTCCAATTATATTTATATTGTCTTTTAAAATCTGTTTTATCATAATTTAACCCCTTTTGGGTTGTATTATAACATATTTTTTTTATTTCTCCAAATACTGTGCTATAATTATATTAGGAGTTGTTTATATGTTTTATTGTTATTATGAGTCGATGATTGGAACATTGACATTGGTTAGTGATGGTGAGTGTTTAATTGCTTTAAAACCTAATGTTCATCGTTATTATGATAAAATTTGTAATGGTGAGATTTTAAATGATAGTTTAGAAATTTTTGTGAAAACAAAACTTTGGTTAGATGCTTATTTTAATGGTGATAAACCTAGTATTAAAGATTTGAATTTAAAATTGTGTGGTAGTGATTTTAGATTAGCTGTATGGGACATATTATGTGAGATTCCTTATGGTAAGGTTGTTTCATATAAGGATATTGCTATGAAGATAGCTAAAAAAAGAAACTTAAAAGGAATTCCATCTCAAGCTGTTGGTGGTGCGGTTGGAAATAATCCTATTTCAATTATAATTCCTTGTCATCGTGTTGTTGGAACTGATGGTTCTTTAACTGGATATGGTGGGGGAATAGAAAATAAGGTTAAACTATTAAGCCATGAAGGTGTGGATGTTGAAATGTTTTATATGCCTGTTAAAGGTAATGCTTTGTAAGAAAGAGGTTTTATTATGTTTATAATTGATGAGATATTTAAAAAAAAGGGGATACATAAATTGTTTGTTAAGGATAAAAATTTTTATTATATTCCTTCAAAATATAAAAAGGCGCCATTTAAAGCTAAGCAAGAGTATTTTAACGATTGGATAAAATATTGTAATGGTAAGGTTCCTATTGAAGTTGGGAATTATTTAGAATATTTATTTAATATACCTGGTTATGTTTGTTGTGTTCATAAAACTAATATTGATGATAATAGTAAGGCTGATGTTTTTTTAAATGGTCTTAAAAATGGTGGACGAAATGAAATAGCGCATACTTGTTCAGTTCATAAAGATTTTGTTACTTTTATAGGTGATGTTTATGCTTCTGGTGATATTTCTAATGTTACTAGAAGGTTTACAGGGGCTTTTATATATTTAATTCCGGCAGCTAGTCTTGGAAATCCTAAAAAAGAAGTTTTAACTGCTGAGGCAGAGCCTATTTGGATTGATACCAAAGAAAGAATGTACAGTGGTGATATGAATAGAAAAATATTTCGTTTAGATCCTAAGTTTTTAGCTTGTTATGTTTCTAATAATAGTTTAAATAATGAAAAGATGTCTATTAAAAAGAGGGATGATTTTCAATTTTTGTTTAATAATATTCCAAAATTGGATTTAAATAGTTTTCAAAGTCATTTTGATACTAGTGTTGAATATAACTATATTAATGATGATAAAATTAGGTAAATCGAAAAAAGGGGAATAGTATGAAAATATATTTGGTGAGACATGGTGAGGTTGAACATAATCGTTTGGGTATTTATAGTACTGAAAATGAGGATTTGAATGATACTGGAGTTATTCAGGCTAGTAATTTAAAAGAAATAATTGATACTATTGATTATGATGTTTTATTTACTTCACCACTTAAAAGAACTGTTTCAACTTCTAATATAATTAATAATAAAAATAAAAAAATTGTTACTGATGATTTATTAATTGAAAGAAGTCCTGGTGATTTGAATGGAAAACCTTTAAGTTGTACTGATCGTAACGAGTATTGGAATTATAATACGAGTGTTAGGTATGGTACAGAGGAAGATATTAAGTTATTTGTAAACAGAATTTTTAAATTTATAGATAACTTAAAAGGTATGAATTATAATGCAGTTTTAATCGTCGCTCATAGTGGTGTATCTAAGGTGTTTAATATGTATTTTAATGGTGTCGGTGATGGTTATTTGTTGAATAAGGGTTTAAAGAATTGTGAATTGATAGAATATATGATTTAAATTATTAAAAGTCAATTTGTAAAAAATATATATTAGGAGTATAATATTTTTTATAAGAAAGAAGGTTTTGACGTGGGATTTAAAGATTTAGAATTAAGAGAAAATGAAGAAATTTTAATATCAGGAGCTGCTAATAAATGGCAGACTGTTGGTAGCAAAGGTGGTAAGTTATTTCTTACTAATCAGCGTTTGATTTTCAAAGCTCATGGTTTTAATTTCGGTTCTAAGGTTGATGAGTATGAACTTACAGAAATTGAAAGTAGTAATAATACTTTTAACATTAAAGTTACTAGTAATTTGGTTTCTTTTACAATTACTTTTTATACCAATAAGAATGAAAAATTATCATTTGTAGTAACTAGAAAACAAAAAGATCAGTGGGTTTTGAAAATCTCTGAGGCAATTAAAGGTGTGGTTTTAAAAAATGTTGATGATAATTTAAAAGAAGAAGCAAGCTCAAAAATTAAGGTTATAAAATGTGATAGTTGTGGAGCATTTGTTGTAGTTACTTTAGGTAGCGTTGTTCACTGTGATTATTGTCGTAGACCTTTTACTTTATAAAATATTTGCATCTTTTCAAGTATTAGTATATAATTATATTTAGTTAATTAAAAAGCGATTCATTAAGAAGTAGTTATTTTTTATATTTTATAGAGAGTTTATGGTCGGTGGAAATAAACAAAAGAAAAATAATGAATTACAAATGATGATTTTAAATCGGGGTGTTCCGTTAAAGACATAAGGTAATATTTTTAATATTATAAACTAAGGTGGTACCACGAGCAATTCGTCCTTTCTAGGATGTTTTGCTCTTTTTTTATTATAAGGAGGTGGTTTATATGGATGATGACTATTACTATTATAAAAATGAATTAATTTTAATTAACTATATAAATTACGGGAGGAATTATAATGAAAGAAAATTTATTCGATGTACTTAAAGAAAGAGGATATGTACATCAACTTACACATGAAAAAGAAATTATTGATTTAGTTAATGGGGAACCTATGACATTTTATCTAGGTATTGATCCAACAGCAGACAGCTTACATATTGGTCATTTCTTTGCTTTAACTATGTTTAAATGGTTACAGGATTTTGGTCATAAAGGAATTATCTTAATAGGAGGTGCTACTGCACTTGTTGGAGATCCTACTGGTAAATCAGATATGAGAACAATGCTAACTTTTGAGGAAGTTGAAAAAAATAAACATGAGGTTAAAGAACTTGTAAAAAGATTTGTTACAACTGACGGTGACAATCCAGCTATTATAGTTGATAATGCGGATTGGATTAATGAAAAAACTTATGTTAGATTTATGAGAGATATTGGAGTACATTTTAATGTTAATAAAATGCTTCAAGCTGATTGTTATAAAAAGAGATTAGAACAGGGTGGATTAACCTTTTTAGAAATGGGTTATATGTTAATGCAGGCTTTTGATTTTGTTCATTTAAACAATGAATTTGGTTGTACTTTACAAATTGGTGGTAGTGATCAATGGGCTAATATAATAGCTGGAGCTGATTTGTCTCGTAAAATTGGTTTTAATAATGGTAAAAAAGTAGATTCTTTATTTGGATTAACTTGTCCGTTACTTATTAAAGCTGATGGTGAGAAAATGGGTAAAACTGCCACTGGTACATTATGGGTATCTAGAGAAAAAACTACTGTTTTTGATTTTTTTCAAACTTGGATGAATTCATTTGATGAGGATGTTGAAAGAAGTTTATCATTTTTTACTAGATTAGAAATTAAAGATATTAAAGAATTATGTCAAAATGATATTAGAGAAGCCAAAAAATTATTAGCTTTTGAAGTTACTAAGTTAGTGCATGGTGAAGAAGAAGCTATTAAAGCAAAAGAAACTTCTTTAGAATTATTTTCTAATAAAGGAAAATCTGATAATATGCCAACAGTAGAATTATCTAAAGAAATATTTGATATTAATGTTATTGATTTTATTTTAGAAACTAAACTTATAAATTCTAAATCAGAAATTAGAAGATTAATTGAACAGGGTGGAATTAGTATAAATAATGATAAAGTTAGTGATGTTAATTTAATGATTACAAAGGAATTTTTAGATGATAATTTTATCATATTACAAAGAGGTAAGAAACAGTTTTTAAGAGTTTTATTTAAATAAAAATTAAAATATTTTTAGCTAGATAAAAGAAAAAGAGAATAACTTCTCTTTTTTGATTTTGTAAATTTTTATAATAAAGTTTGTTTAAGATTTTTAATAATGATGTCGTCATGTATTGTTAATATTGTGTTATCTTTTAAAGTAATAGTGTTATCATTTATTGATGTGATGTCAGTTATGTTTATTATGTAATATATTTCTTTTTCTTTTAAATAATCTACTGCTCTTGAAATTCTTAAAGTTTCAGATATGTCATTAAAGTTATCTAAAAAAAGTAATCTTTGATTTGTTAAAGCGACTGTTGTTGTTTTAGAATTATTATCTTGAGAGATTATGACATCATCAATTATAACTTTAACGTCTTCGTTTTCCAATAAGTTTAAGTTGTACATAGTTATATAAACTCTTTTTATTAAATTAGTTGTTAGATAGCATTTTTAAAACTTCATTTTTATATAAAATATCAAAACTATCTTTTTTTATAAATTTTACGTATTCAATTTCATCAATATTGTCAAACAAATACATAGCAAGGGCTAGTATGGTAATATTTCCATATTTTGTTTGATAAGATTGTTGATTTGTTTTGTCGTACTCTTTAATAATTTTATTAATTTTTATTCTTAAATCGTGACTATCAAATTGAATATTATTTATAAAATAACATAAATTAAAATCTTTATCATAAGTACATTTGAACCCTAAGGCAACTTTATTATTTCCTAATTTAAATTCATCAGTATATTCGTATATCATTTCAATCACCACTTTTATTATATCATAACTAATTTAAAAGACAAATTACAATGTTTTAATAATTAATCTCTGTTCATTATGAAAATAATATTTACAAAAAATGTAATATTTTTTTTAAATTTGTAGTTGACCTAGTTAATTATTTACTGTAAAATATAAGTAATTTTATTAGTTATAAAAAAAGGAGTTTATTATGGATGTAAAAAATAGAAGTGAGATTGAAAAGAAGAATTTGTTAATGCATTGGTTTCATTATTATGGCAAAATGGTTTACACTCTTGGGGAAATGGAAAGATATGGAGAATTACTAGAAAGTAATTTATGTGATGTTGAAAATACAGCTGTTGTTTCTTATTTAAATAATGAAGGTCCAACTGTTTTGTTGTTATCAATTCGTTCAAAAAAAGAAGCAGAATTATTTGAAAGTGTGGAAGCATGTTTGAAACCTTTTTCTGATAAACAATTAGAGAAATTTGGTGAAGTTAAAGAACAGTTTTATACTGAAGTATATAAAACATTTATGAATCCTGAACCAAATGTTCCGATGAGTCCTGAAGAAATGGTTACTCAAGTAGTTAATATTAAATCAGCAAAAGAAAAAACATTTAAAAAATAACTTTAAATGTTTTTTTTGTTAATTATATTTTTCATAACACAGTTTAGTACTAGTAATTTTTGATTAATATGAGAAATATGTTACATCTCATTTTGGAACTTTTATTAAGCTTTGATAAAGATTTAACTTAATTCAAGGTGGGGAATTTGAAATTAAAAGAGATCAAATATTAGATAATTTAATTTTTTAACTCTAAATCCTAAGAACAAAATTTTAGAAATAGGGGATATATTAGATTAAAAGTCTTATTTAATATATCTTGTTTTATCAAATATTTGCCAAGGCATGTATTTTTTTCCTTCAGTATGTCCACTAATGGAAAACTCAGTCAATTTATAACATATTAATTCTTCTTCCATTTTTTCTAATTTATTTAAAATGTTTATAATAATATCTTCCCATATAAAATCTGGTATTTCATAGTAATTTATGGGAATATATTTATCAAAATTTATATCTTTTATTCCAACACTTTTTAAGAAATCTATTCTTTTATTTCGGGAATTGATATAGTCGTTGTCTTTTATAATAAATGTTCGATATTTTTTTAATTTTGCAACATTTAATAACCTTAAATCAAACCAATTTATATAATATCTTTCATGTGTATCGATTCCTTTTGAAACTTCTCTACCATCGAATCCTTTTCCTACAGCTTCGATAAAAATTCCTTTTCCAACTGAAACAGATATTGAGATTCCAGCATATCTTTCATATCGATGACTAGGTTTGTTTATTAAATTAAACAACACTAAAACTCCGTCTTTATCTTTATTTTTAATTTCTTTAATTATTTTTCCATAATCAGTATCAAAACCGGTGCTTTCTAAACTACTCATACTGTTTTTTTGTTTTATAGTGTCATTTCTATATGTAGTTAATGTATTTAAATATAGTTTGTTATTTAAATAATCTTCAAAATCTAAAACTATGGTTAAGTCTTTAATAGGGCTTATTTTTGGGAAAAAATGTAATAATTTTATCATATCTGATGTTCTGTGGTAGTTATACATTTTTGTAATATCATTTTTATTTGAGTATTGTAACATTTTAATTTTCTCCTATCATAATTAAAGTGATAAAATTCTTACATCGTAAAATTGGTATGCAATTATACAAGTTAGATTTGTTTTTATGTATTAATTATACCATTATGTCTTATTTGATATCAATTGTATTCGAGTATATTATTATTTAAAAAAGTAAGTTCATCATTTTATTATTTAATTTTAAAACTTACATTTCCTGTTTGGATTACAACTGCTTCACATTTACCTCCTAATAAAAAAGAGCATAGTTCATTATTAAAATGAAATAGCTCTTGCTATCTAAAATAATTATAAAATATAAATTCTATTGCAACAATTTACTTAAACACAAATCTATTTATTATAATTTTTCAATATTACTTAGATATTTTCTCAGTACTTCAGGAATTGTAACTGTTCCATCTTCATTTTGAAATTGTTCCATTATAGCAGGTAATAGTCTACTAGTAGCTAAACCACTAGCATTTAGAGTGTTAACGTATTTTAAATCACCATTTTCATCTCTATATTTAGTGTTGTTTCTTCTTGCTTGATATTCACCACTACTTGAAACACTACTTACTTCAACATATTTTTTCATACTTGGAATCCATACTTCCAAATCATAAGTTCTATTCATAGCAGCACTACAATCACCAGCTGCTAATTTAGTTACTTGGTAATGAAGTCCTAATTGATTTAGAATATCTTCTGCAATATTTAATAGTTCATCAAATGCTTTAGGAGTATCCTCTTGTTTTACATATTGAACCATTTCTACTTTGTTAAACTGATTTCCGCGAATAGTTCCACGTTCTTCAACACGACTTGTTCCTGCTTCAACTCTAAAACATTGAGTATAAGCAAAATATTTTTTTGGCAAATCAGTTTCCTTTAAAATTTCTTTTGCATGAATATTAACTAAGGCAGTTTCAGCAGTAGGTAATAAGAATTTCTCTGTGTCTCCATCTTTTACTTTAAACACTTCATCATTGAATTTAGGGAATTGTCCTGCACCATATCCACATTCGTTATTTAACATGTATGGAACCATCATAAATTCAAATCCATTGTTTATATGGTAATCAATAAAAAAGTTAATTAGCGCCCATTCTAGTCTTGCTCCTAATCCTGTGTAGATCCAATTTTTTGTTCCAGCTAATTTAACACCACGTTCAAAATCTACCATGTTTTTATTTTTTAGTAATTCGTAATGTGGTATTAAATCAAAACTAAAATTCGGTTTGTTTTTTACTGTTTTTATAACTTTGTTATTTTCTTTTCCACCAGCTAAAACATCTTCATCAGGCATATTTGGTAGTGGTGCTAGAATATTAAATATCTTATTCTCTAAATCTTTAAATAATTCAGTTAGTTTTTCAATTTCTAAACTTATATTTTGAATATTATTCTTTATTTCAGTAACATCATTTTTCTCTTTAATGTTTAACTGTAATTTTTCTGTTTGTAATTTTTTTTCATTTCTTAATTTATCTAACTTAGTTCCAACTTTTCTTTTTTCTATATCTAAATTGTAAACTTCATCTAAATTAATATTGTCCATTCTTTTTGCTAAAGCTTCTTCAACTTTGTCTTTATTATTTCTAATTAAATTTATATCTATCATCTTTCTTCATCCTTTCGTTAATAAATTTAAAATTAATTAACATGGATCGTTTAACCTCTATAATATATATCATTTTATTTCCTCCTAAATACATAAAAAAAGGATAGTACATAAGGAGTGCATAAGCACGGTACCATCCTTTTATTTTTCTTAATTTAAATAACGGCTATTAACCGGAAATAGTTTGCTATTTCACTCAAAGGTAGAAACTATATATACTTTATTATTATCTCGCACCAACCGATAATTCTCTTTAAATATTGTATATAAGTCATGTCCTCATCAAAGATTTATGACTGTATTATATAATTAACTTGTAAGTTTTGTCAAGTTCGTATTTAAAATCACTTAATTTTTTCCAAATGATTTTTAAACTTAATATTGATATAACTATGAAATTTTACTATTTAAAATAAAAAAACAAATAAATTGTTGTATAATTATATTGAGGTGTATTATGAGAAATCTTTTTATAAATATAAAAAAAGTATATAAATATGGAAAAAATAATAAATTTAATTTAGCAATGGAAGTAATAGGTTCATTATTATCTCTTGCAATTGGTATTGGTCTTCCTTTGTTAGCTGCAAATCAAATTGTTGAATTAACTGATAATTTGTGGGAACAATTAATTTATATTAGTCTGATTATATTTACAGTAAATATATTGCATAAATTTACTATTTTATTAATTAGAAAAAATACACAAATATTTAGAACGTGTGTTGTGAAAAATATACAATTAGATTTAAGTAATGAGATGCTTAAAATGTCCCAACGAGATTTAGAATCAAATAGTACTGGTTCATTTATTCAAAGAATAGTTAAGGATACTGATCAAATGGCCAATTTATTTACGGTTGGAATGGGGCATCTTACAGGATTTTTGTCCAATGTAGGTGTTTTTATAGCAGTATTTGTTATTAATTGGAAAGTATTTATGTTTTATTTATTTGTTACTATTACATTGACAATTTTAAATATTATAAAAACAAAAAAAATCGGTGTGAAAGATAAAATTTTTCGTGAGAGTAGTGAAAAGTTAACGAGTACAACTAACGAGTTAGTTCGTGGTATGAAGGATATAAAAATGCTTAATGCTAAAAATGGTATTATAAATTTATTTACTAGTGATATAAACGACTATAATTTTAAATTTTGTGACATGAGAAATGTTGATATTAAGTATAATTTAATAACAGGTATTCTATCGAGTGTTTATGAATTATTGTTAATTATGTTATTAATTTCTTTGATTATAAATGACAATTTAAGTGTGGCTCTTGCCATAGCGTTATTTAATTATAAAACAAATGTAATGATAAATTTTATGGAAAAAGTTTCGCTTCTTATAAATGAGACTAAGAACTTTAATATTTCTTGTGAGAGAGTATTTCATATAATTGAAAATTCAAAATATGAAAAAGAAAAATTTGGTAATGAAAAAATAAAGTTATTCAAAGGGAATGTAAAATTTTCAGATGTAGAATTTTCTTATGAAGATAATAAAGTGTTGAATAAATTATCATTTGAAATTAAAGAAGGTTCTTTAGTAGGTTTGGTAGGTAAAAGTGGCGAGGGTAAAACTACTATATTCAATTTATTATGTAAACTTTATAATGTAGGTGATAATCAAATATATTTAGATAATATAGACATAAATCGCTTAAATGAAGAATCAATAAGAAATAATATCACTATTATAAATCAAAGTCCTTATATATTTAATATGAGTATTAAAGATAATTTAAAATTAGTAAAAAACAATATTACTCAAAAAGAAATTGAAGAGGCATGTGAACTTGCCTGTTTAAAAGATTTTGTCGAAAAATTACCTAATAAATACGATACTATCCTAGGTGAAGGAGGAATTAAGTTATCAGGCGGTGAAAGACAGAGATTGGCGATTGCAAGAGCATTTATTCAAAAAACAAAATTAATTTTATTTGATGAAGCAACTAGTGCTCTTGATAATGATACACAAAGTAAAATACAAAATGCTATTAGTAATTTAAAAGGAAAGTTTACTGTAATAGTAATTGCCCATAGATTATCAACAATAAGAGATTGTGATAGTATAATGTTGATTAATAACGGAATAATAGAAGAGGTTGGAACTCATTCTGAATTATTAAAAAATAGTAAAATATATAAAAAATTATGTGAGAAAGATATGGACTTTGACAATTAGTATTTCTAAAGTTAGAGATAATTAAATAAATATAGAAATTGACTTCATTTTTGTTTACGTAGACAAGATGAAGTCTTTTTGTGTAACCTTTTCAATTTATCTGTGACTTTAATCTAGTGCAAAAAAATGCTTAGTTTTTAACAGTATAAATATATATGTGTAAAAATTTATATTAAAATACTTTTATATTATTTATAATTAACCAGTTTACCTCGTTATTAATAATACTTCAGTTAAAGTAGCTATTACTAACCAATTTTTTAATATTATATAGGATGAAATATTTAAATAATGTGATAAAATATAATTAATAGGAGAATTATATGACAAAAGTAAAACAATATTCAAACCCATTAGAATATATTCGTAATCACATTGGAAACAAGCAAACGATAAGTTTATTCAATAATTATAGTGAAATGATTAGAGAATATCAAGTTAAGTCTAAAAATAAGTATAAGGTAGGGGACAGTGTAATATTAAATAAAAATAGTTTAATACACGGTATTAGTAATTTTGATTTTAAGAAAATTGAAGGTATTGACACTTATGGTTTTATTTTTAGTGAATTTTTCGATTTTAATGTAGTTCAACAGAAATTATGTGTTTGTTTTTGGGTTGTTAAAGAGGAAATAAAACTTTCTGATTATATCAAAAATTATAGTGGTGAAACAATACATTATTATAATAGACTTACTAAAAATAATAAGCAAATTTATATTCCTCATGGTACTGATGTATCTGATAGGATTAAACTATTTAATATGTGCAATAAAGTAATTAACAAGATAGAATTTGTTAGAGATTCTAAAGAAACACAATTTTTACCTTCGTTAAAAAAGAATGATGATTATTTAGGTTTTATACTAAATAGTGATTTAACAAATAAAGTATTATCATTTGATATATATAATGGTAGCATAGATAAAGAAATATTGAAATCATTTTTACCTGATTGGGTCATTAAAAATACAATAGAAAAAAGAAATAATACTAGAACTGATCATGAAATAGCACTTATTTATGGTTTGCCGAAAGAATTGATTGAAGGTTGTATTGTTGGAAGGACACTTGAAAATGACATAGAAAAGTTAAAATATATAAGAAGAATTTTTCCTGATATATATATATCTAACTTAAACGGTAAAGTAATTTAAAAAAGAAAAAGGTATGTTATGAAAACAATTATTTATTTAGTAAGGCACTCTAAGCCATTAAAAGAAAGAGAATGGTATTTTACTAATGAATCTTTGCAAGTACAAAATGAAAAAGATATATTGAGTATTGAAGGCGAACAAATGGCTTGTGATCATTTTGCAAATAAAGAATTCGAAAATATTGATTGTGTTTATAGTAGTAATTATATTAGAGCAATATCAACCGCTAAATATGTAGCTAGTAACAATAACTTAAAAATTAAAATTGTTGATGATTTGGGTGAGAGAAAATAAGGAATAAACTCTTGGGAGGAATATCCTAGTGATTTTGAGATAAGACAATTTAATGAAGAAAATTATAAAATTGGGAATGGTGAATCACAAAGTGAAGTAAGAATAAGAATGTACAATGCACTTATGAAAATTATGGATGAAAACAGTGGTAAAAAAGTGGTAGTGGTAACTCACAGTACTGCAATAATGTTTTTGTTAAGAAAATGGTGTGATATTGAATATGATGGAAATTATATATATAATGGTAATATATTTTTTAATGGAAAATGGAATTATTTAGAAACTTTTAAATTGGAATTCGAAGATAACAATATTAATAGTATATGTAATATAAATTATAGAGGCAAGTAATGCAGGGTATTAAAAATAGTATAAGTGTAAACTACATTTGAAATTTTCTATTATTATGGTATAATTAATAATAGAAAAGAGGTACTAAAGTATGGAAAATTCAGAATTATTAAATAAACAACAAATAGAAAAAGAACTAGAAAGATTAAATCCACAAAATATCGAGCCAAGATTATTACCTACTGAAGGTGATAATATAGCACTGAAAGTAACACATTTACAAATGCAATTAAAAGGTATAAATGACAGAATAAGACTTCAAGAAATTACACATGAAAGAAACAATCAAAATTTAGTTAGAAATATTTTAGGTGTTAATTTTGAAGATAGCATAAATTATGCTTCAGAAAATCCAGGGATGGCACAAAAAATTAATAAAACTCCATCTCAACTGCGTAAAGAATATCAAGAATTAAATAAACGATTAGACGCAAAAATTGATAATGGAGAAATAAGTGATGAACAATATGATAATGTTAGTGTAGCATTGTATCACTTATATAATTCCTATAAACAAAATAACATTAAAGAACAAAATAAAGTAGCTGCTCAAAATAAAGAAGAAGTTGTGCCAGAAAAAACAGAAGTAATAGATGAAAATTTAGAAGGCCTAAGAAATAAATATGGCTATTATACAACTATGAGTGAACATGAACGTGAAATGTTTGATAATAGAGTTACTCAAGAATTATATGGTGAAAAAGAAATTGATAAAGTAGAAACTCAAGAAGGTAAAATTAGATAAAAAATAACTCGTGGCACGTTTTGTTTTGCATAGCAAAATGAAAGTGGTGATAGAGTTATTTTTAATTTGCATTAATATGCAAATTAAAACCCTATATAGTTTTTGGTATTTCCAAAAATGTTTATAGGGTATAAGGGGTATCAAAAGGGTTCTCCCTTTGCACACTCGTTATTGGCTCTGCCAATTGCGTAGTGTGTTACTCTTTTGGTAAAAAAGAAAAAAAGAGCAAAAAAGCTCTTTTAATCCCCAATGAAAATAAATCTCAATGGGATTTCATTACATATATATACTATCATATTCGTTAGAAAATGTAAATATATATATTATATTTTATGTAAAATAAGCAATCTTATACTATTTAATATCATTAAAGTAATTTATAGAGATGCCAGTATATTTTGTATATATATTATTTCTAATAAACACATTATACTTAGATTTATCTTCAGAAAATGAAACTCTGTTACTTAAATCGAACAATGCCTTTTTCATTTTGTTAAATTCAGAATTAAATGAAATTAAATCTCGTTTAAATGGTAATTTATCATTAATTTTATCGTTTATGCTTTCGTAATTGAAATTTAAATATTGTAGATTAGAAATTTCTTTAATTAACTCTTGGCATTTACTAACATCATTGACATTAAACTTTTTAATAGAAAAAATAATATTATATTTTGAAAAAACGTTTTTAATTTCGTCATATAATTTATTGTTTGAATCTATATGGTTAATAATCTTAAAAATAAAATATATTAATGTTGATAAATCTATATTAATAAATGAAGTTCTAGAATTGTATTTATCTATTCCAAAGAATTGTTGACAATCATTAAGAAGTTTTGTGTTCATTTTTTGTTGATCTAATTTTGATAGTTTTTTATTCTTTTTAAATGGAAGCCTGTAATTTAAATCAGGGAAATTAATTAATGATGTATCTTTAATATTATAATTATATATAGGTTGATTATGTGCTAACATATTTCTAAATTCACCAATATAATCTAAAATCATCATGAATTTATCTATATATTGTTTTTCTTGTAATAATAAAGCACTGCTTTTACTTTTGTCGAAAATGTCTACATTTAATTTAGTGAAATGATTTAGACAAGACTGAAATATTTCATTGCTTATATCAGTATTTAAGTTTGTTATAGTGGTATAAGTTTGGTTCATTGCTAATTCATTAATTAAAATCCAATAAGGTATAGTTAAATTTTGCTCTCTTTTTCTTTTAATCGGTTTAGAATGTTTGTTGCCATGTTTTTCTATAATTAAGCGCAATGTGTTTAATGCAGAATTATTATTATAATCAGAAGTATTATAATTATTTATATCTGACAGAAAGTTCGGTGTTATATTTTCTTTAT
>CAYJJY010000026.1:0-17842 GCA_964370615.1 uncultured Muribaculaceae bacterium | reverse complement strand
TTAAGTAAAATTAATTCAAAGTAAAATCAACAATAATTGGAAAATGATCACTTACTGGCTTATCTAAATATTTATAACTAGAATCAACACGATAATTTAAAACCTTAAAATCATTCTCACTTACAAAAATATAATCAATTCTTATAAAGTGAAGTAACTTATTATTAAAATTATAATTAATAGTTCCATGTTTCACACTACTTGAAGCAACATTTTTACTATCATCTAACACCTTAGTAAATTTAAAATAATCAAGTGAAAAACTAGTGACATTCATATCTCCTGTTAATAAATAAGGATGTTCACTTTTCTCCACAGTATTTAAAATTAAATCAATAGAATTATCAACAGCTCTTTTGCCTTCGTGGTCTAAATGAGTATTAAATACAGTAAACACTTCACCAGTTTCTTTATTTTTAAAAGTAGCTGAAGTCATAATACGATAAGTTGAAGCGTCCCATCCTATCGATACAACATCAGGTGTTTCTGATAACCAAATAGTATTACTATCTAAAACTTCAAACTTATCAGTCAGGTAAAAAATAGCCGCATACTCACCCTCTGAATCTCCATCCTCACGACCAACTCCAACATAACTATAATCTTCTAATAAAACAGGTAACCCATCATAATTATTCATCCACCCATAGTTAGCTTCTTGTAAAGTAATAATATCAGCACTATAATTTAATAATTGTTCAGTAATCAATCTCTTTCTACCATCGAAATCATCCGACCAATCTTCAGCATATTTAATATTATAATTAACGATACGATATACATCTTCTAATTTATTAGGAATACTTTTTGTTTGCCAAGAAAAAACATAAATTACTAGCAGAAAAAAACTAATAATTATAATTAAAATTATTTTTTTCACATTTATTCACCATCTTCAATTTTATCTTTTAATAATAATTCTAAATTTAAAACCACTTTTTCTTCCTTAGTTTTAGGAAACTCAACACCATCATTTTTAATATTTCTTACATCTAAAACTAATTCTTCAATATTAATAACATTAAATACATCATCAAATATATCACCATAAATTCTTTTTAACTTATTAATATCACGACAACACATAATTGTTTTAATATTATTTTTAGGAAAAGAAATTAATTCTGGTAAAATATTAACCATACTGAACTGATCAATATTATCAAAAATGAAATTAAATCTATTGCCAGAAATTTTATTATATACATTAGAAATTAAGCTAGTAGCTATTGCATTTATCTCGTTTTTTAAATGAGGTATAACAAAGATAGCACTTTTTTTCCCTAAATCATTAAAATCATTATTACATAGTAAATTCACAAGTGATGGATAAATACAAAATGATTTTAATCTTTGTGAAGCTACTGAAAATACTGATAATTTAGTATCAAGATTAGTACTTAAAATATTATTTAAATAAACCCTAATTAAATTACTCTCATCTAAAGAATCAACATAATCTTTCAGTAAATCACGGTCTTTATTATACTTGCTAACATATTCAATCGAACCATATACACTAGCCAAATTAAGACCAACATCCGATAACTCAAGTAACACTAAACTTATCCCTACACATAAATCTTTAGCACACAAATCCCAAAAAGGATCCATAGCACCAGAATTGAAAATATTAGAAAAAAATGAATCCAATACATTAACACATTTTTCAAAATTACCATCTTTATGAAATTTTGAAGCATCATCTAAAAAATTAAAACTATTACTTTTATCGAAATCTTTTAAATTTAAAATCGATATATCATAACCTTTTTCCTTCAAATCATTATAATAATTACCTAAATATTCTTCTTTATAATCAACTACTAAAAAACTTTCTTCTTTTTTTATAATTTCATCAACTGCATCAAATACAATCCCAACAGTTTTCCCACTTTCAATCTTTCCAACTACTAAATTAGTTTTATAATCTTTTAATCTATTCATTAAAACCACCTAACTCTTTCTTAAATTTAATAAATCTACCATCTATTTTCATAACAATAGAATCCTCTTTAAAACCATAATTCAACAATAATTCCTGCTTATCTACTAAAAAAGATTTAACAACAATCACTAAATTAGAATAATACTTACTTAAAAACTTAAACAACATAATCATAATATTTTCATCATCAAGAAACATTAAAATGTTATTTACATTAAAAATAGAACCATTTGATCTATCGATTAACAAATCAAATACAACATTATTACCATTATATAAAACAAAATAATCAAACTTATTATCATTTAATAAAACAGCCTCATACTTATCTTTACAAAAATAACCATTTAAATATATGTATTCATCGTAACCTTGTTTCTTAATCACAATATTAGAATAGTCACTAATACTTTTTTCTAATATAATTTTACCATTTTCTATCACTTTCATTAAAGAATCTATTTCCAATAATTTATTATTAAAATTATCAATTTCACATTCAATTTCACTTTTTTTTATTTCAAATAAATTAATACTAAAATTATCCCAGTTATTTTTTATTTCATCTAAACTAAAATTCAAAGTTTGTAATAACTTTATAATTTTTAAATCCTTTAATTTTTCATTAGAATAAAACCGATATCCACTATAAATATCAACTTCATCAGGCTTTAACAAATCAATCTTGTCATAAAATCGTAAAGCCCTTATTGATATACCAGATAACTTAGAAAATTCACCAATTTTATACAAATTATCACCTACATTTACAATCATAATTATACCATTAAAAAATATTTATAACAAATAAAAATATTACTAAGATAATTAAGATTATAAAATCAGTAGCTAAAGTATCTTTGTAATTATCAATTTTTAAAGCCAAATCATACAATCTCTCTTTTTCTCTAGAACTACGATAAGACTTAGAAAATTTATCACAACTATTATTGCAAGCTAAAACATAATCTTTTAAAATAACACATTTACACTTACCTTCAACCTTATAATCATCACATTTAAAGTATTCACAATCCGAACAAAAATTCATAAAAATCACTCCTCGAATAAATTCTAAACCTCTAGTCAAGGAGAGAGTCAAGCAAAAAAAAAGAATAAATTAAAATTTATTCAATTATTTTGAAAAAACAGTAACATCTTTTCTTGTCATTATAGAAAATACACTTCCAACAACAGTTATACCAGATACTACAAAAGTTGAATTTAATAAACCAAAGTTCATCATAAATTCTAAAACTGGAATTATAATTACTGGAACTCTTACACTACCACCATCAATAGATAACCAGTATAAAACCCCAATAATTAATAAACATCCGATTAAAAATGATAACCACATTTTAACAGCTTCAAAAATAGTTTTCTTTCTAACATCAATAGTTCCAAACTTTTTTAAAACCTCAACTAAAGCTTCTTCATCTTCTTTTTCAAATTCAATTTCTTCAGATACTTTCTTATTATTTCTTTCAAATTTTATAACACTATCTGAACCTGAGAATAATTTTAATGATATAATACTTTTAAAATCAATAAGACCTTTTTCAGTATTAATACCTTCATCATTCATAATATAATTTTTTCTTCTAACTTCTACCATTTTAAAACCTCCAAAAAAATTATATCATTTTTTTAATTACAAAACAATTTTAATTTGATATTTTTTACCCCAATAATGAATTTGATATATATAAGCAAGTAATTGAGGACCTGTCATTAATTGACCAAACCAAGGAACTTCAACATCTTCAGAAAAAACTAATTTTTTCAACTCATTTAAATCAAAAATTTTATGAATAATAGATTTCTTATCACCTAATATTTTTAAAATTCTTTTTTTCATTATTTTATAATATAAAGGATGATGAGTTTTAGGATAAGGATTTTTCTTCCTATTAACAATTTCATTCGGTAAAATATCACTAAAAGCATCTCTTAATAATTTTTTTTCAACACCATCTTTGTATTTATATTCAAAAGGTAAATTCCATAAATATTCGATTAGTTCATGATCAGCAAAAGGAACTCTAGCTTCTAAAGACGCATACATAGTCATTCGATCTTTTCTATTTAATAAAGTAGTCATAAAGTAATTCATATTTAAATAAAATAAATTTTTAGTTCTATCACTTTTTTTATATCGTTTATATTCTAAGTTAACAAAAGATTTTAAATCAATATCTAAATTTTTATTTAATAAATTCTGTCTTTGATCTAAATTTCGTATCCAAGGAAAAGAATCAAACTCTAACAAATTTTTTTTATAAAACCAAGGATACCCACCAAAAATTTCATCCGCACATTCTCCAGATAAAACAACCTTCTGTTCTTTACTAATTTTTTTAGAAAACCATAATAAAGAACTATCAATATCTGCCATACCAGGTAAATCCCTAGCACAAACAGCATATTTTAAATATTTTATTAAACTTTTTATTTTAATTACCTTAAAACTATGAATAGTATTAAATTTATTTTTCATTATATTAATATAAAAATTATCTTGTGAAACCTGATAATCATTACCTTTAAAATACTTATTATTATCCTCATAATCAATAGAATAAGTTTTTAATTGACTGTTACTATTTAAAGCACAAACAGCAGTTATAATTGAAGAATCTAAACCACCACTTAATAAAGTCGAAACACCAACATCAGTTACCATCTGTCTTTTTATGATATCAGTTACCATTACTCTTACTTTTTCAACTGCCTCCTCATAACTATCACTACACTCACAATCTCTCAATTCCCAATATTTTTTAATTTTATAGTTATTATTTTTATAAATAAGATAATGACCCGGTAAAAGTTCAAAAACATCTTTAAAAACACCACTACCAGGAACCACTGATGGTAATAAACCCATAATTATACTAATTGAATTAGTATCTAAAACCGGGTCTATAACTCTACTTTTAAAAAAGGCATTTATATTAGAACTAAATAAAAAATCATTATTTTTTTTTATAAAATAAAGTGGTTTAACACCAACACGATCACGAGCTAAAAATAAATTTTCACCGTCATAAATAGCAAAAGCAAAAATTCCATTTAACTTATCCAATATTTTTTTACCAAAATGAGCATAACCTTTTAAAATAACTTCCGTATCACAATTAGTATCAAAAGAATAATTTAAATCCATTAATTCTTTTTTCAATTCCTTATAATTATAAATCTCACCGTTATAAACAATTGTATAATTCAAAAAAGACATAGGTTGCTTTCCATTTAAAGGATCAATAACAGAAAGTCTTCTATGACCCAACAAACAATTATCACTTAAATTAAAACCATAATCATCAGGACCTCTTCTTTTTAAAGTATTAATCATTTTTTTAAAAACTCTTTTTTTATTTAATAATTTGCTGTCGTTATTTATCCAACCAACAATTCCACACATATAATCACCACTATATTTTATTCAAATAACAAAAAAAAAGAATATTATTCTGTTTTTTTCAATTGTTTACTATCAAAAACCGGTTGAATTTGCTTATTTCCTAAAGCACTAATTAATGTTTCTTCAATCAAATCATAATTAGCTATCAAAGAGTTGGGTTTTTTAATACAATCATCTTGATAAAAAGGAACAAAATAAACACCCTTAGAATTATATAACTTCATGACATTTTGCCCATTAATACCTAAAGCATCATTAGTTGAAATACCAATAATAACTGGTGATTGATTTCTCATAGTAGCCTTAGCAGCCATACAAGTAGCAGAATCAGTTATCGAATTAGCTAACTTAGCAATTGTATTACCAGTAGCAGGGGCTATAATCAAAGCATCTAAAGGACTATCAGGTCCAAATTTTTCTGCCTCAACAATATCAGAAACTATTTTGTTTTTAGTAATAGTTTCAATTACTTTCTTAAAAACTTGACCTTTACCAAAACGAGTATCCGTTTCTAAAATATTGGGTTGAACAATGGGAATTACATTATAACCCCTATCAACTAAATTTTGCATTTGCACTAAAACTTTTTCAATCGTACAATACGAAGAAGTAATTGCAAAACCTATTTTCATTCTACACATCCTTAATTATTTTTTTTATTTTTTTTAAAATTATATCCGAAGCACTTTTCGGTGAAATTTTACCAGGTATACCACTATATTGCTTAATATTTAAATTAATATCTTTAGCATAATCATAGTCGATTCCATACGGTTTAGAAGAAACATCTAATAAATAACAACTACTATTAACTAAAGATAATCTATTTTTATCTAAAATCATTTTAGGAACTGTATTTATAATTATATCGGCTTCCTTAAGTAAACAGTCAAAATTTAAATTAGTTAAAAAACTATTCTTTACATGATTATAATCGTGTAAAGTTATAATTCCTACCGAAACTAAAGCATCCATATTAGTAAGAATTTTTACTAAAGGTTTTCCAATATTTCCATAACCAAGTACAATAACATTAGCTTTTTTTAAAGAACAAGAAGTGTTAGCAATTACATCAGCAATAATCCCTTCTGCTGTTAAAATACCATTTTCCCTAGCAACAACTTCATCATCCATAAATTTAATATAATCAACATTACTTTTATTTAATATTTCACAATCAACACCAGATAAAACAATAGCTCCATCTTTTATATCAGAAATGAATTTATTGTCGACCATGATTTTTTTAGAATTTAATGGTACATCAATACTATAATCATCACCTATACCCTTAATCGGTAATATAATAACATCATAACTAGAAATATCAATATCATTAATATCCTTACAACTCATTAAACTATCAAAACCTACAACATCTAAATCCGTATTTTTAAAATAATCAATAAAAGATAAATACCTTTTATCCCCACCCAATATTAATACCTTCATATAATCACCACTATATTTTATGTTACAAGAAAATATAAGTTACCTAATCTATTTAAACATATTGAATAAATATTATATATGTGATAAAATTTTTAAGGAAAGAGGTCTAAAATGAACGAACAAATAAAAGAGAAAAATCAAATAAATAAAATTGTTATAATACCAATAGTTTTTCTAATTATAGTTGGAGGATATTTTGTTTATAGTACATTCATAATGTCAACAAGTAATATTTATAAAAATTCAATTGAACAAGGATTTAAAGAACTAGGTAACACAATTGAAGAACTAACAGAAAATTCATTTAATTACAATTTAGATACAGATACATTAACGAATAAAGGAACATTTGCAATTAAATCAAATATAGAAGGATTTGAAGAATTAAATGATTACACAATTGATTACAAACTAGCTATAGATGCTAATAACCAAATCATAAACGCCGAGTTAGGTACTACATACAATCAAGAAGAGTTAGTTAAAATACTTACAACCCTAACACCAACTGAAATATTAATATCATTACCAGGAATTTATGATAGAACTTTATCATCACCAATTGATATAGAACAAGAACTTTTTACAACTGAAAACCTTGAAACAATGACAGTAGAAGAAATCAAAATTGTACTTGATAAATTAGGAAAATACATCGGTGATGCAATGATTGATGAACAATTCCAAACAGAAAATAAAACAGTAAAGGTTGATAATGAAAAACATAACGTTACTGCTCATATTTATGAATTAGATTCTAAAACAATTGAAAAAATGTACACATCAATTACTGAATCAATTATAAATGATGATGAATTACTAGACATATTAACTAAATATTCTGATATATCAAAAGAAGAATTAAAAAAAGAAATTTTAGATTCACAAGAAAATTATGATTACAATGGTGAAGAAATAACTTTAGAAATTTATACTAAAGGAATATTAAAAAAAACCTTTGGAATGAGCACTGAAATCGAAGGTGTAACATTAGAATATTTTGATATTAATAAAACACTAACAATTTATGATAATAGCACAGAAGTTACACTTACATTTAAAGAAAATGAAATTGAAATTACAATGTATGCTGAAATCTCAACAGGTGAAAATGTATTTTTTGATATATCTTTAAAAAATGAAGTAATATCAGAAAACCAAATCGATACAAATATTTCTATTAGAATGACAATAGAAGGTGAATATGTTGAATTAAACTTAGATTCAACAACAACTACAAACAATGTCATTAATTCACTAGATTCAAGTAATAAACAAAATTTAGAAACACTAACACAAGAAGAAATAAATTCAATGATTACAAACTTTGAAACAAAAGTTTCTGGAACCTTATTAGAATTATTATTATATATTTAAAACATTCATAATTTGAATGTTTTTTTTAAACAAAAAAAGTTGATTTCTCAACTTATTAAGATTCAAATTGTGAATTATAAAGTTCACTATAAAATCCATTTTCTTTTAATAATTTATCGTGACTACCTTGTTCAATAACATTACCATCTTTTAAAACTAATATAATATCAGCATTTTTAATTGTTGATAACCTATGAGCAATAATAAACGAAGTTTTTCCTTCAGTAAGTTTATCCATAGCTTTTTGTACTAATTTTTCTGTTCGTGTATCAACATTACTTGTAGCTTCATCTAAAATTAAAAATGGCGTTTTTTTAAGCATACCTCTAGCTATTGTTAATAATTGTTTTTCTCCAGCTGATAAACTTTCAGCATCAGATAAAACAGTATCATAACCATGAGGTAAAGATTTAATTAAATGATCTATTCCAATATTTTTACAAATATCTTTTACTTCTTTATCGGAAATATTTTCTTGATTAAATTTAATATTTTCTAAGATAGTTCCCTCAAATAACCAAGTATCTTGAAGAACCATACAAAACAAATCATATACATTTTCTCTTTTAATATTTTTAGTGTCCACACCATCAATTTCAATAACACCAGAATTTATCTCATAAAATCTCATTAATAAATTAACTAAAGTTGTTTTACCGGCACCAGTTGGACCAACAATTGCAACTTTTTGACCTTTTTTAACATCTAAAGAAAAATCCTTAATAATTAACTTATCTTCATCATAACCGAATTTAACATTTTTAAATTCAATTTGACCTGTTTTAACTTCTAATCTTTCAACAATATTACTTTCATCACTTAATTCTTCTTCATCTAAGAAATCAAATATTCTTTCAGAAGCAGCCGTTGCTGATTGTAATGATGTCAATGATTGAGCTATTGTTGATAAAGGTTGTGTAAACAAACGAATATAAATCATATAAGCAACAATAACTCCAATAGTTATATGACCTTCAAAAGTCAAATAAGCACCAACTACTGTAACTGCAGCATAACCAAAGTTTCCAATAAACATCATTAAAGGCATCATTAACCCTGATAAAAATTGACTTTTAAAAGCACTATCAAATAACTTATCATTATACTCATCAAAAGTATCTTTAGCATCATCAGTAGCATTATAAATTTTAACTACATTATGAGAAGCATAAATTTCTTCAATATGTCCATTTAAATCACCAAGTTCTTTTTGTTGTTTAGCAAAATATTTTTGAGATTTTCCTAAAATTAAACCAGTAACCCCAAATCCTACTAAACAAGCAACAATAGCTGTTATTGTCATAATTATATTAGTTAAAAACATCATTATAGTAACACCAACAAATAAGAATACAGCCGATACTAAACTTCCTAAACTTTGATTTAGTGATTGTGAAACAACATCAACATCATTAGATACACGAGATAAAATATCACCAGTAGTGTTTTTATCAAAATATTTAAGTGGTAAAATATTTAATTTATCAATTATTTTAGTTCTTAAATCTTTACTGTATTTTTGTGTAAGTGTAGAAATAATAAAACCTTGTGTAGTTGTAAAAATAAAACTAAAACTATAAATAATAAATAACATTATAGCAATATTTAAAATGTAATCAGTATCAATACCACCCATTAAACCAGCCTGAATCGCATCAGTGATTTTACTGATTTGATTAGGACCAATTATAGTTAATATTGATCCAAGCAAAGCAAAGACAAAAGACACAATCAAAGCAACTTTATAATTTTTCATACTTGAAAATAAACGTTTCAAAGCTTTTTTAAAATCTTTTGGTTTTTCTTGTTTACCATTTCCTTGAGTACCAGGTCCTCTATTCATTTTCAAGCTCCTTTTCTGATAATTGCGATAAAGCAATATCTTTATAAATTTCACAAGTTTTCAACAACTCTTTATGAGTTCCAACACCAACTATTTTTCCTTCATCCAAAACTATTATTTTATTAGCGTGCATTATAGTTCCAACTCTTTGACCAACAATTAAAGTTGTTGTATCTTTCGTATAATTTTTCAATGCTTTTCTTAAAACAGAATCAGTTTTATAATCTAACGCCGAAAATGAATCATCAAATATATAAAATTCAGGTTTACGAGCAACAGCTCTAGCAATCGAAACTCTTTGTTTTTGACCACCAGAAATATTTGTTCCTCTACTAGCTAAAGATGAATTAATTCCATCCTCCATTTTACTAACAAAATTAGTAGCTTGAGCTACTTCTAAAGCTTCAAAAATACTTTTTTCACTAATTTCATCACTACCATAATCAACATTTGATTTAACAGTCCCTTTAAATATAACTGAACTTTGAGGAACATAGCCTATTTTACTATATAAATTTTCTAAATCATATTCCTTGACATTAACCCCATTAATTAATATTTCACCAGCAGTTATATCATAAAATCTTGGTATTAAATTTATCAAAGATGATTTTCCAGAAGCTGTTCCACCAATAAAAGCAACAGTCTCACCTTTATTACATGTGAAATTAATATCTTGAAGTACTGCTTCATCAGCATCAGGATATTGAAAAGTAACATTTTTAAACTCGATTAAACCATTATTTTTTTCGTCTTTATAACTTCCACTTTTAATTTTTGGATTAGTATTTATAACTTCTAAAATACGTGAAGCAGAAACTGAGGCTCTAGGATATATAATTATTATAATAACTAACATCATAAAAGCCATTATAACTTGAACAGCATATGATGAAAAAACAATCATATCACTAAATAAAAGTAATTTATCTTGCATCATCGCCTCATTAATTAAATAAGAACCACTTAAATAAATAGATAAAGATAATACTGACATAATCAAAGTCATAAAAGGCATTATAATGGCCATACCATTATTTATAAAAACATTAGTTTTAGTAACCTCTTCATTACTTTCTTCAAATTTATCAGTTTGATATTCACTAGCATTAAAAGCTTTAATAACTCTAACCCCTTTAATATTTTCACTTGCAACACCATTTAATTTATCAGTTAATTTTTGAATAATTTTAGTTTTAGGTAACACTAAAGCAACCACCGTAATAACCAATACTAACAATGCTAGTACAGCAATTCCTGTGTAAGATGACCAAGTTAAACTCTTACCAGCTATTTTAGTAACAGCCCAAATTGATAAAATAGGAGCTTTAATTATAACCTGTAATCCCATTGCAACAAAACGTTGAACATTCAAAACATCATTTGTTGTTCTAACAATCAAACTGCTTACAGAAAACTTTTTAATTTCTTCCATTCCAAATTCTTCAACTTTATAAAATACATCTTTTCTTTGTCTTTGAGAAAAAGAAGCAGCTATATATGATACAAAATAACCAGTAGCAACAGCAAAAGCAAAACTTCCTAAAGCACATAACAACATATAAAACCCTGGTTCTAAAATATCACTAACAGAACTATTAGGAGTTTGAAGAACCACTGTCATTTCTGACATGTAATCAGGTAATTTTAAATCCAACCACACCTGTGCAATTACAAAAATAATAATAGGTATAATCATTAATATTTCTTTTTTAGACATTCTTTTTATTAATTTTAACATAATTCATTCCTTTCAATAAATAATGATATCACAAATTTATAATAATTTATAATTATTTCACTTAAGTTTCATTAAATATTTATAATACTAGTATACTCCTTATTAGTAATTAAATTATCATGCTGATCAGTCAACTTAATTTTTCCTTTATCTAATAAAATAATATCATCTGTTTTTTCCAAAACATCAGCAGAATTAGAAATTATTAATATATTTTTATCACTTTTAATATCTTCAAATATACTCATAATCAACATTTTTGTTTTATAATCTAAATTATCTAATGCATTATCAATTAAAAATATCTTAGCTTTTGAAGAAAAACCGATAGCAAAACTAAGTAATACTTTTTCTTTTTGCGTTAAATTATTATTTTGAACATTTAAAACACTGTCATAACCATCAGTTAACTTAGTTATTTTTTCATGAATATTAAATAATTTACAATATTCAGCTACTTTATTGAATTTAACCTCAGCATCTTTAATAATGTTTCTTATCGATACATTTAAATAATTTGATTCATCTCTAACAACATAAACCATCTTCAAATAATCGGTAACTAAAAATTCATTTATATCCTGTTCATCAATTGTAACTAAACCTTCGTGTTGACGATTCAGTTTTAAAAGTAAGTGATAAATGGCAGATTTTCCGCTACCAGCTTTACCAACTATTCCATGAATAGAATTAGTTTTAAAATCAAAAGTAAATTTATTTAACATCGGATCTTCCTTATAACCATAAATAATATTTTCAAAACAAATATCTCCGTTAATTTTAAAATCAGAATGCTCATCTGTATAATTAATATCCTTACTATATTCAAAAAGTTTATCTATTCTATCTAAAGATACTTTTCTCTGTCTATTTTCTTTACTCAAATATGTTAATTCAGTACATCCAGATATCAATTGAGTATAATAATTATAAATAATTAAGATTGTTCCGATTGTCATTTGACCTTTCGAAATTAAGTAAACTCCAAAAAACATCAATCCCCATCTAAAAATTTCAATTGAAAATAACATTATACTTTTAAATAAATCCTCAATAACTCTTTGTTTAAGAAAACTGCTAACATATTTTTTAGTTGAATGATTAGTTCTATCATAAGATAATTTAAATAAATTATTTGATTTAATTTCTTTTATATTAACTAAAAATTCATCAATTAGATTATTTTTATCATCATATTTTTTAGCTTTAATTATATTTACTTTTCCAATTACTCTCTGTGAAATAAACATAATAATAAACAGTAATATTAATGCTAATATACCAAGAATACCTATATATATATCAATTGTGAAAAAATAAATCAAAACAACAATTTTACTCACAAATGATACAACTTTAAAAGTAATATTACACGTATTAGTACAAATAATATTAATATCATTATGCATTAAATTAACATACTCTCCCACTGTAAAACGAGATAAACTATACAAAGAATTATTCATTGTCTTTTTAAATAAAACTTCACTATATATATCATACATTTTAGTATACGCAACATGCCACAAATGATTTTTTGCATAACCTAAAATACGATGAATAGCAACAACTATTAATCCAATTAATATCATAATAATTGCAGTATTATACTTTTCCACAGTTATTAAATCAATAACTTCACTAAAAACAACTGGCAATAACAAATTTGCTATCATGATAATTGAAATAAAAATAACGCGAACTACTAACAGCTTACTAGTTTTTTTAAAAGCTAATTTCTTTAATTCATCAACAGTTTTAACATCCATTACTATCACCACCCTTTAATACTATACCATTATCTAAAGTAACTACAGTATCACAATACTTTAATACTTCTTTTTCATTAGAAATAATGATAATAATTTTATTTAATTTTAAATTTTCTAATTTAGTTAAAATGACTTCTTTTTCTTTTTTGTCTAAATGAACAAAAGATTCATCAATTAAAATGATTTTCGAATTAACACTTAAAATACGAGCAAAAATTAACATTGTTTTCGTACTAACAGACAATTTGTTTCGACAATCATTTAAATTTGAATCATAACCATTTTCTAAATTCATTATTTCTTGATGAATTTTTAACTTTTTACAAATATCTATAATCTTTTCAAAATTTTCATTATTAGCACACAAATTTTCTCTAATTGATAAACTTAAAAATATAGGTTCTTTTCCAATTGTAGAAGTTAAATAAAAATAATCAGAACTTGGTATTTTATTAATATCAATTCCATTTAATAAAATATCACCTTCATGTTGTTGATTCAATTTTAAAATTAAATCAAAAATAGCTGACTTACCACTACCTTCACTACCAGTAATACCAGTAATAAAACCTCTTTTAAAAGTAATATTAACTTTATTTAATAAAGGATTTTTTTTATAACCATGAATAATATTTTCAAATACTAAATCTCCATTTAAATCCAAATTATCACTCAAATTCAATACTTCTTTCTCATGACTATAAATTAATAATCTACTTAAACGAAGTGCTGATACTTTGTAAACACGTAATGACTGAAAAAATATCGCTAATTCTGTATAAGAAGATAGTAACTCTGCATGATAATCATATATAATAACTAAAGTACCAAGTGCAATATGACCATTTACTATTAAAAATATACCAACTAATAATAAAATCCATCTTTGGATATTAACTAGCAATAATATTACGTCTTTTACTAAACTTTCCTGATCTTTTTGTTCAACTACAATTTCAGTGTAATTATTATTTACCTTTTTAAATCGATTTAATGATGACGAAAATAAATTAAAAGATTTAATTTCCCTCATACATGTCAATAATTCGTTAACAACTCCATTTCTTTCATCTAACTTTGTCAACTTTGTAACATTTAATCGTTCTGCTGTTTTTCGTGAAAAGAATATAATAAAATATACAAGTATAAAAACAAATAATGCAATTAAACCAATAAATATATTTAAAAAGAAGAAATATATCAAAATAGCAATAATTTCTACTATATAAATAATTCTTAAAACCGTATTACAAATGAAATCACATATCAAATTAATATCATTGCTCATAATATTAATAAATTGACTAGAATTAAAACGTGATAAACTATAAATCGAATTATTATAAGTTTTAGTTAAAGATTCTTTCGTTAAATATTTATACATTCTATTATATAAAACATGCCAAGAAAAAGTTTTGAATACAGTTAAAAGTTGACCTAAAAAAGCCAAACTTAATCCTACAATAGCCAATTTAAATGCCATATCATAATTTCCTTCAGTAATTTTATCAATTAATAATCCTAAAATTACTGGTATCAATAAAAAAACACCTCTAAAACAAATTCCAACTAAAAAATTAAATATAATTTCTTTAATTGAATGTAATAAAGTTTTATTGACCAATTTTTGTGTTAATTTAATATCTTCCATCTTATCATCCCTATTATATTTTACCATTTTTAGAAGAAAAAAAAAAGAAATATTATTAATTAATATTTCTATTTCAAATTATCATTAAATTCTTTAGATATTTTATCAAGTGAAAAAAGTTTGTCGCTTCTATTACCAAAACTAGTATTATTTTCACCAGAAATTCTTGAATTATCTAATCCTTTTTTTCTTTTTATAAAAGTGTCATTTTTAACTAAATTTTTAATTTCTGAACGAGTTTCTGATTCATGTGTATGTCTTGCATCATTATTTCTATAATGTGCATAAATGACAAAATAATATACGAACCCTAAAGCTAAAAATAAATATCTAATTTCATGATCAACAAACAACATCATAAAAAGTCCTAATAATTCTACTAAAAATGAAAAGAATAACAATTTAGGTACATAAACAGGAACACTTCCCATAGTTTCTTTGTTACGAGCATTGACTGCCACATAATGTAGTACTTTCTTATCCCCTTTAATTTGTTGATAACTATATAACCAAACTGGTAAATATGTAGCTTTCCATTTCTGACCAACTATCTGTATATCACTACTTTTCCAACAAACACCACGGTTATATTGGGTTAAACTAGCATTTGCTTTATGTTTAGCTACATCAATAGATTGTGCTTCTAAAATACCACCTAATTGTTCAACATTAGTATCTCTTTTTTCAGAAGAAAAACCCTTCAAAAAATTAGCATTCCAAGTAACACAATTTTCTGTATCAAACGGTAAAATTGCATTTATGATATTAGTGGTTTTAGATTCATCTTTTAAATTTAGTTTATCTGAATTTGCCTCAATAGTTAAATCATCTATAGTAATATCAAAATTTCTCGTTACACTATAAGCATCAGCATCATATTTAGTATCTTTATGATCACCAGAACCAACAGTATATCTTCTAACTAAGATTTCTCCTTCACCACTAAAAGATGCTTTACCATTAATATCAACAACCATATAAGGAAGATAAACCCCCATTACATTATTACTTTGAAATTCTTGTTTAAATTTAGGATGGGCAAAAAAATTTCTTTTTTTAACAAATTTTTCAATACAAACTTGTGCATCCTCTTTTTTAACAGAAAAAGGTAAAATCATATCCGGAACTGCTCCATTAGGTATTTGTTGATTAACAGTTAATGTGTTACGACACCAATGACATCTAGCATTTAAACTTTCATTAGTATCAATAACTACCTCAGCTGCACAACTTTCACATTTAAAAGTTAAAATATCTTTTTCATTTGCTATAATATCTTGAGCTCCTGAACCTACGATAGTTCCAGTTAAATCATTTAAATCATCTATGTGATTTACTAATTCTGAAGTGAATTCAAATCGACAATAGTTACATCTTAATTTACCAGTAGCTATATTAAAATCAACATCAGTTGCTCCACATTTAGGACATTTATTTTGTCCATCAGATAAACCATTCTGAGTATTCAAAATGGTTTTTTCTGTGTTAACATTAACTTCTTGAGTCATTATAAGTTTCCTAAAACATCTGCCTTAGCTTTATCAAAATCTTCTTGTGAAATAACACCTTGATCAAGTAATTGTTTCAAAGATGCTAATTTAGCATAAGGATCTTGTTGTGGTTGAACCGGTTGTGCTTGTTGTGGTTGAACTGGTTGTGGTTGAACCGTTTGTGCTTGTTGTGGTTGAACTGGTTGTTGCCCAAATTGAGCTCCAACTCCAGAAACAGTTTGATTAGGTTGTTGCATACCAGCCATCATACCACCAGCAGCATTCATACCCATTCCCATGAAAGCCATACCAGCTCCACCGCTTTCACCTTCACCAGCACCTTGTAAACCACGAGCAATAGATTGTTGCAAATATGAATTACCTCTTGCCCCCATTAAAGCATCAGCTTTTTTAACATCAGATAATAAATCTTTAGTATCTGCATCATATTCAATAGCTTGAATTGCTACTTTTTCAATAGTTAAACCACGATCAGATTTCCATCTATAAGCATCTTCAACAGCTTGCGATAATGAAGCTGCAAATCCAATTTGATCTCCTTGAATTTTAGACATTCTGTTCCCTTTAGAAGGGTCATTAGTATAGTTAGAAAATGCAGCCGATAAACTACCAACAACTTCATTAAATAATTGTGAACCTGCAGCATTATCCATATCAGCAAAATCAAAATCAGGAGCATTAACTACTAAATATTGTGCTGGTACAAATTGTTTTACAAATAATAATGGATCAACAATTTTTAAAGTATAAGTACCACGAGTAAGAGCTCCAACTTGAGTTCCTAAAAAAGCATCATCCCAATAAATTTCTGACTGAGTTCCAAATCTATTATTTGGAATTTCTTTTAAATTAACATAAAAAGTTAATTGTTGTGAACCTGGTTGACCACCAAATTTAAATCTTTCCCAAGTTTGTTTAAGTAATGAATCAAAAATTCCATCTCCACCAAAAAATGATTGTGAATTAGGATCTTCACTATTAAAAATAAATCCTCCTGGTTCAGCAATTAAACCTGTAATTGCCCCATCTTGCATAGTAATAAGAGCTGTTCCTTCAGGTACAATAATTTTACTTCCATTAGAAATAATATTTTCTGAACCCTTAGTATTTTCTCCTCTAC
>CAYJJY010000025.1:0-17847 GCA_964370615.1 uncultured Muribaculaceae bacterium | reverse complement strand
TATGACTTGTTCTTTTTTTAATTGGATCTACGTGTCCACGTGAACCAAATCTCATACGTTTCATAACTAAACCTTCATTAATAAAGGCTTCTTTAACGATTAAATTTTCTTGTTTTAATCCTAGATTGTTTTCTGCATTAGCTGTTGCACTAACTAAAACTTTACGAATTAGACGAGCTGATTCTTTATTTAAGTTAGCTAAGATTTTATCAGCTTCAGAAACAGATTTTCCTCTGATTAAATCTATAACTAAACGAGCTTTACGAGGCACTGTTCTAATATTTTTTGCTATCGCTCTTGCTTCCATTTAATATATCTCCCTTCCTTAGGAATTATTTTTTCCCTTTGTTATCGCCATGTCCACCAAACTTACGTGTCGGTGCGAATTCTCCAAGTTTTTGTCCAACCATATCTTCTGTAACATATACAGGGATAAATTCTTTTCCATTGTGAACACCAAAAGTGTGTCCAATGAATTCAGGATAAATTGTTGAACGGCGAGACCATGTTTTAATTACTTCTTTTTTTCCGCTTTCGTTAACTTTTTTTACTTTTTTCATTAAATGTTTGTCAACGAAAGGTCCTTTTTTTAAGCTTCTTGCCATAATTTAAATCCTTTCACTATTTTTTTCTACGACGAACGATTAATTTGTCGCTAGCTTTTTTAGTTTTACGAGTTTTATGTCCAAGCGCTGGTTTACCCCAAGGAGTAACTGGCCCTTTTCTACCGATTGGTGTTCTACCTTCACCACCACCATGTGGATGGTCGTTAGGATTCATTACAGAACCACGAACAGTTGGTTTAATACCCATGTGACGTTTACGTCCTGCTTTCCCAATACTTACTAACTCATGATCTTCATTACCAACTTCACCAATAGTAGCTCTGTTAGTAGCTAATACTTTTCTAACTTCCCCACTAGTTAATCTTAATAATGCATATCTTCCTTCAAATCCTAAGATTTGTACACTTGCACCAGCAGAACGAGCTAATTGCCCACCTTTACCTGGTTTTAATTCAACATTGTGAACCATTGTTCCTTCAGGAATTTTATTTAAAGGTAGTGAATTTCCTACTTTGATATCAGCATTTTCTCCTGATTCAATTTTCATTCCTACTTTTAATCCTTTAGGAGCAATAATATATCTTTTTTCACCGTCAGCATAAGTAATCAACGCGATGTTAGATGTTCTGTTTGGATCGTATTCAATAGCTGTAACTGTTCCAAAGATTGCATCTTTGTTTCTTTTGAAATCAATGATACGGTATCTTTTTTTAGCTCCACCACCACGATGTCTAACTGTAATTCTACCTTGATTATTACGCCCACTTTTTTTATTTAAAGTAACAACTAATGACTTTTCAGGAGTACTTTTAGTAATTTCTGAATTAACTAAAGTTGACATTCCTCTTTGCCCATTAGTCATTGGCTTATATGTTTTAATTGGCATAGTATCCTCCTTATTAGTTTAGTTCGATTGAACTTCCATCTTTTAATTTAATAATAGCTTTTTTCATTCTATTAGTTTTTCCAGTGTATTTACCAACTCTTTTTTTCTTTGGTCTTACTGTAACTGTATTAACACTTTCAACTTTAACATCAAATACTTTTTCAACAGCTTGTTTAATTTGTGTTTTATTAGCTTTAACGTCTACACTTAAAGTGATTACATTGTTTTGTGCTAAATCAGTACTTTTTTCAGTCATAATTGGACTTTTAATAATATCTCTGTAATTATCCATTATGCAAGTACCTCCTCAATAGTTTTAATTGCAGCTGCTTCAATTAATAAAGTATCAGCTAAAACTACATCATATGTATTAACTTCATCAGCACCTAATAATAAAATGTTTTTTAAGTTTCTTGTAGCTAAAATAACATTGTCTGTTAATTCGTTAACTACGATTAATACTTTTCCACTTACATTTAATGCTTCTAATGTTTTAATCATATCTTTAGTTTTATTTGTTTCAACTGTAAAATTATCAACAACTACTAATTTTGATTCGATTGCTTTATAAGCTAATGCTGATCTTAAAGCTAATCTTCTTTCTTTTCTATTCATTTTAATTGAATAACTTCTTGGTGTAGGACCGAAAGTAACTCCCCCACCTCTCCAAATTGGTGATCTAGTTGAACCATGTCTTGCTCTACCAGTCCCTTTTTGTCTCCAAGGTTTTCTTCCCCCACCAGATACTTCACCTCTAGTTTTAGTATCAGCAGTTCCTTGTCTTGAATTGTTTCTAGATAAACGTAGTGCATCGTATAATACAGCATCATTTGGTTCAATTCCCCAAACATTACTATTTAATTCGATTTTTTCTACTTTTTCACCTTTTAAATTAATAATATCTAATTTACTCATATTATGCCTCCTCACTTTCTGGAGTAGCTTCTGTTACTTCAACAGTTGTTTCTACAACGTCGTTTTCTACAACTGGTGTAACATCATAAGAAATTAATTCTTCCATTTCATTAACTTTTCCATTAGCTTTAACCGCTGGTTTGATAACAACTAACCCTTTTTTAGGTCCAGGAATATTTCCTTTAACTAAAATACAGTTATTTTCTAAATCAACCGCAACGATTTCTAAGTTTTGAATAGTTACTGTTAATGTACCCATGTGTCCTGGTAATTTTTTACCTTTAAATACACGCATTGGTCTCATTGTTCCCATCGAACCTGGTCCTCTGTGATAATGTGAACCGTGTCCCATAGGTCCTCTACTTTGATTATGTCTTTTAATAACACCTTGGAACCCTTTACCTTTAGTAGTTCCTTGTACATCTACAACTTGTCCAGCTTCGAAAGTATCAACTGTAATTTCTTGCCCTAAAGTGTAATTGTTAATATCTACGCCTTTAAACTCTTTAAAGAAGCGCTTAGGTGTAGTGTTTGCTTTATTGGTATGCCCAATTGAAGCTTTCGTCGCTAACTTTTCACGTTTTGTATCAAATCCTAATTGAACAGCTTCGTAACCATCGTTTTCCATAGTTTTAATTTGTGTTACCACATTTGGTTCTACAGATACAACAGTAACTGGGATCAATTTACCAGAATTTGTAAATACTTGCGTCATTCCAATTTTACGACCTAAGATTCCTATCATAATTTTTCCTCCTACATTTTAATATTGATGTCAACACCAGCTGGAATGTCTAAGTGCATTAAAGCCTCAACAGTTTCCTTGCTTGGATTTTTGATATCAATAAGTCTTTTGTGTGTTCTTTTTTCGAATTGTTCACGTGAATCTTTGTACTTATGAACAGCTCTTAAAATAGTAATTTTTTCGATTTCAGTTGGTAATGGAATTGGTCCTGTAACATCTCCACCAGTTCTTTTTACCGTTTCAACGATTAATGCACACGCTTTATCTAATAATTTGTGTTCAAACGCTTTTAATCTGATACGAATTTTTTCTTTAGACATAAATATCCTCCCTTCGTCTATATCATTAGTATAGACTTGCTCCGTCCAAAAACCCGATAACCATTTTAAATTATTTTTCAACTTAACCTGGTGTATCGACAACCTTGCACATCATAGCAGTCACACATAAACCATTTTAGCACAAAAACTAATAAAAAAGCAATAGTTTTTTTGAAAAAAATCACTTTATTAAAAGAAACAAAAAAACTGTCTTCACAGTTTATATTTCCTTTATATCTTCTATATAGGCATTTACTTGCGCTGGCCATGTTGTACTAGCTGCATATTTAGGACCAATTAATTCTGGTGTCGTCAATCCTATATTTATATAACCATTATATAAATTTCTTAAAAAATGATTTATTCCATCTTGTAAAGTATCATAATATCTATAAGAACCCCCATTACAAGATGGACTTCCCTTAACACCACCAACATTATTACATTGTTTTAATAAAGTACTGCAATTCCATTTGCACCCTGTTTCATGAAGTATTATCGCTGTAGCTAAATAAGGATCAACTCCTAATTCTAAAGCATATGGTACAATCATATCAGCTTTACCTTCTAAAGTCGAATTTAAAGACTTATTTATTTGTTCTATTAATTCACTTTCAGTTAAACCATCAAAAACAATTACCTCGACTTCAAATGGTATTACGTAACTAACATCGGTAGTTTTATAATTAATTTCTTTTGTAGTATATAATAAAGATAAAATTATAATTACCAGCAATCCAGCAAAAATAAAAATATGTTTTTTCATAATATTCCTCTTTCTTTAAGAATATATTTTAACATATTTTTTTATACTAGGTCAAATTTGTTTTTGTTTATCTTTTACCAAATCACCATTAATAAAATCAATAATTTGTTTTTGAACAATATCTAATTTTTGACTATTATCTACATTCAAAGTTCTTATAGAACTAAAATTCTTTTCAAGTTCACTTAACATTTCTAGATAAACCCTTTGTTGCAATATACTATTCTCAATTGTAAACTTTGCATACTCAGGGACAGCTTTTCCTTCTCTTGCCAATCTCTTTGTAAATTCAAATTCATCTTTTAAATATAAGTTAATATATAAAATTTCAAAATCCATTTCACTTAATCTAGTTAATAAAGATTCATAAACATCAGTAAATGAATATTCCTTTTTACCTAAACGACAATAATTTTCTTCAGTAAAAAAAGTTCTATCAAATAATAAATTGATATTTTTATTTTCCAATGTCTTAATATAGTCAAGTAAACCGTCATACATTTCCTTAGCTTTAATTTTACCTGATACAGAAGCATCAGATGTCCCACTTAAACGATATAAATTAGTATGCTTAACAGTATGTCTGATAAAATCAGTAATAGTAGTTTTACCAGCACCTTGTGGTCCTTCTACAATAATAATTTTTGAATTTGCCATAATACCCTCCAATATGTTTATTATATCATAAATAGGCAAAAGTACAATCATTTTTATAGTGAATAATATAATGTTATAGGAGGTATTTTATGATTGATTTTTTCAACTCATTTCCACTGTGGACACAAGCAGTATTCGCAACACTGTTAACTTGGTTCATAACAGCTCTTGGAGCAAGTTTAGTTTTCTTTTTTAAAAAAGTAAATAAAACACTTATGGATTCAATGATGGCCCTAGCAGCAGGAGTTATGATAGCCGCTTCTTTTTGGTCATTACTTAATCCAGCTATTAATTTAGCTGAAGAACTAGAAATGAACGCATGGCTTATGGCCGCATTAGGTTTTTTATCAGGAGGTATTTTTTTAGTAATAGGTGATTATACTTTAAATAAATATCTGACAAAACTTAAAAAAACTGATGAATTCAAACACAATAAATTCAAAAGAAGTTTTATGTTAGTATCATCAATTACACTACATAATATACCAGAAGGATTATCAATAGGTGTAGCTTTCGGAATGCTTGCTCATAATTATTCCGAAGTTGCTTTATTCGGAGCAATCATGTTAGCACTAGGAATAGGGATTCAAAATTTTCCAGAAGGAGCTGCCGTCAGTTTACCATTAAGAAGAGAAGGCGTTTCTCGAATTAAATCATTTTTAATTGGAAATTTATCTGGAGTAGTAGAACCAATATCAGCCCTATTTGGATGCTTATTAGTAACTCAAATAAGAAACTTTTTACCATTCTCACTAGCCTTTGCAGCTGGAGCTATGATTTATGTTGCGGTTTCCGAATTAATTCCTGAAAGCCAAAAAAATAAACATAAAATCTTAATTAGTATGTTTACTTTAATCGGCTTCAGTATTATGATGATTTTAGATGTTGCTTTAGGTTAGCATCTTTTTTTTGAAAAAAAATCTAATAATGGTTTAACACTAGAACCCCTAATCAAATCATTCTCAATTAAATTCAAAATTTCATCCTTAGTTAAATACTTAGCATATTCGACCTCTGATTCTTGATAAATCATATTCTCTATATTTATATCTTTATTAATATAATACACCTCTAAAAACTTGTTATCAAATTTATATGATTTAAATAGTTCAATATTTTCACCACATAAATCAATTCCCAATTCCTCAGAAAACTCATCAATAATAGCTTCTAAAGGCGTCTGATTATCTTGAACATGACCACCAGTCAAAGCCCAAATACTATTTTTCTTTTTTGAAGTCATTTGCAATAAAAATTCGTTATTACTATTTTCCATAATAATCATTACAATCATGTAATAATCACCATTTAAAACATCAATACCTTGACCTTTAACCCTCAACATTTTTTTGCTTAACTTTTCTTTTTTTGAATTATATAAACCTAAATATTCTGCCATAAAACCTCCTGTTATTATTTTAACATAAAATATTAATTATTAATATTCCATATGTAATAAGAAAGTCTTTTTGACTTTGTTTTTTCATTATCAGAAAAATTATAATATTCAAAACTTAAAATTTTTATTTTTTCTAAAATTTCCATAAATCTAGCTACGAAACAAGAATTATGATTTCTTCCATTAGTACTTGTAGTTTTATCTTCACAAAATCTTAAACAATCAGCATAACTATCAAAATAAATATGATCCATTAAAATTTGATATTTTAAATCACAAAAATCAATTGTTTCAATACAAACTTCCTTTGAATCAGTAGAATAAGAAATTTTATCTAAAACTAATAATTCACCACAGTCATTCAAATTAGCACGTATTGGAATATAACCAGTTATATCTCCTAATTTTTTTCCACAATAATTAACTGGTTCAAGGATTTTTTCAGGAATAAATACTTCTCGTGACATAAATTCACCTCTATTTTCAATATATTCTTAAAAATAAAATAAATTACTTAAATTAAATCATATACTTTAACAAAAAAATCTAATCAGCAAACACTAATTAGATTTTTTATTTATTTAATTTTAATAGCAACTTCAATATCATTTAATTTTTGTTCTAATGGTAAATTAGAATCTTTAATTATATCAATAGCTAAAACTTCACCTTTAATATAATCCATATACATAGTAATAGTTTTATCAACTTCTTCATTACCATTATAAATAACAGAAATATTATCTGTAATAACTAAATCAGCATCTTTTCTTAAAGCTTGAATAGTTCTTACAACTTCTCTAGCATAACCCTCTAATATTAATTCTTCATTTAACTCAGTATTTAATACAACACAAGTTAAAGCATTACTAGAAGAAGCATAACCATCTTTTTGAACAATACTAATTAAAGTATTTTCCTTAGTTAATAATAATTCTAAATCATCTAATAAAACAGTTAAACCATCACCTTCAATTAATTTAACATCAGAACTAGTTAATTCATTTAATTTATCTTGTAATAATTTAATTTTAGGCCCTAAAGTTTTACCTAATACTTTAAAGTTAGGTTTAACAACATAATCTAAATATTCACTCATATCTTCTTTAAATAAAATTTCTTTAACATTTAACTCTTCTTTAATAACAGCAGTTAAATCACCTAATATATCTTTATCTTTTAAAGGTAAAATCATATCTTTTAAAGGTTGTCTAACTTTAATATTAACTTCCTCACGAGCAAATCTACCTAAAGAACAAATATCTCTAACTAAATCCATTTGTTTTTCTACATCTTCATTAATTAATGATTCATCACATACAGGATATTTATCTAAATGAACAGATTCCAAACCAGTTAAATTTCTATAAATTTCTTCAGTTAAGAAAGGCGTTAAAGGAGCACATAATTTAGTTAAAGTCACTAAAACTTCATAAGTTGTTAAATAAACAGCTTTTTTAGATTCAGATAATTCACTATCCCAAAATCTTCTTCTATTACTTCTAATATACCAGTTAGATAAATCATCATTTAAAAACGGAACAACTAATTTAGCAACTTTATTAATATCATACTCTAAAAAAGCCTCATTAACATCTTTAATTAATCTATTTAATTTAGAAATTAACCATTTATCAATTAATTCTCTATCTTTAACTTCAATATTATATTCTCTTGGATCAATTGAATCAGCATTCGCATACATTTCAAAGAAAGAATAAGCATTTTTAAAAGTTGATATATATTTAGAATAAACTTCTTTCAAACCTTCAAAATCAAATTTTAAAGGCGTCCAAACTGGAGAAACATATGGTAAATAAAATCTTACCGTATCCGCACCATACTCTTTAATAGTAGTAAACGGTTCAACAATATTACCACGAGATTTACTCATTTTTTTACCTTCATTATCTAATAATAAATCATTTACCAAAACATTTTTAAACGGAGCACATCCTTTAACAAAAACACTTATAACAAGTAAAGTATAAAACCATCCTCTTGTTTGATCAATACCCTCACAAATAAAATCAGCAGGGAATTGATTTTCAAAAATTTCGTTATTTTCAAATGGATAGTGATATTGCGCAAAAGGCATTGAACCAGAATCAAACCAACAATCTAAAACATCAGGAATTCTTGTCATTTCACCATTACATTTAGAACATTTAATTTTAACATCATCAATATAAGGTTTGTGTAAATCAATATCATTACCTAATTCAGTAACCGACATATTTTTAAGCTCTTCAATCGAACCAACCATATGACTATGTCCACATTCACACTTAAAGTAAGGAATTGGACTACCCCAATATCTAGTTCTAGAAACATTCCAATCACGAGCATTAGCTAACCAATTAGCAAATCTTTTTTCCCCTACATAAGAAGGATTCCAATTAATTTTACTATTAGCCTCAACTAATTTATCTTTAATCTTAGACACAGCAACATAGTATGCAGGTAAAGCATAATATAAAAGCGGTGATGAACATCTCCAACAATGAGGATAATTATGAACTACCTTTTGTTTTTTAAATAACTTATCATTTTCTTTTAAATATTTAATGACTTCTAAATCAGCATCAAAAACAAGCATCCCTTTCCATAATCCCTCAGTATAACATCCATCCATACCAACAGGATTTAAAAATCCTAACTCATATTTTTCAGCTACTAATGCATCATCAGCCCCAAAAGCAGGAGCGATATGAACGATACCAGTACCATCTTCCATTGTTACATAAGAATCACAAGTAACATAAAAACTTTTCTTATTAACTTCTAAACCGGGAATTAATTGTTCATATTCAATATACTCTAAATCTTTGCCTTTATAAGTTTCTAAAATATTAATTTCTTCACCTAAAACATTACCAACTAAAGCTTTAGCCATAATAAACTTAACACCTTTAGATTCAACTAAAACATACTCTTCTAAAGGATTAACACATAAAGCCACATTAGAACTTAAAGTCCAAGGTGTAGTAGTCCAAACTAAGAAATACTCATCTTTATCTTTTCTTTTAAAAGTAACATAAACAGTATTAACAGAAACATCTTCATACCCTTGCGCAACTTCATGAGTAGCAAGACCTGTTCCACAACGAGGACAATAAGGCATAACTTTATTACCTTCATAAAAATATCCTTCATCATACATTTTTTTAAGTATCCACCATTCAGTTTCAATATACTCATTCTTATAAGTTAAATAAGGATTTTTTGTATCAATAAACTGTCCCATTTGATTAGTTAAATCAACAAACGCATCTTCATTAAGTCTAATGCTTTTACGACACTCTTTATTAAAATTATCCACACCAAAATCTTCAATTTCTTTTTTAGTAGTAAAACCTAATTTTTTCTCAACATGATTTTCAATTGGTAAACCATGAGTATCCCAACCAATTTTACGAACAACTTTTTTACCATTCATGGCATGATACTTACAAATAATATCTTTTAAATTTTTAGATACCATGTGATGTAATCCTGGAAATCCATTCGCAAATGCTGGACCATCATAAAATACATAGTTCTCACCATCTTTATTAACTTCTAAATGACGATCTAAAGCATTATCTACACCACCCCAAGAATTTAAAATATCTTTTTCAACTTCATTTATTGCTTTCTTGTCTAATTTTTCAAATTTCATAATTTTCCTCCTAATAAAAAAACTATCCATCCCTAACATAAGGGCGAATAGTTTCCGCGGTACCACCTTAATTTATACCAAAATTGATATATCTTATTTACTATAACGCGTTACCGTATTTATCTTATCCATAAATCGCACTTGAAAGTGATTTTAATAATATCAGTTTATCTTTTTCCACCAACCAAAGATTCTCTATCAAACTTATATATTATTACGTCTTTCGCTCTTGCTTTCTAATAAATAATATCACAGGTCATATTAATTGTCAATAATTTAATAACCAAATTCCCCGCTACCATTATTTGAATAAAATTGATTATTAACTAAATCCCAATAACCAACTTCATCTGTTTCATTAATTTTAACCGGTATATAATCTCTAACGACATCACCACTTGTAACATCTGTGATAACAGTTCTTCTTCTCATACCAACAAAATTCCTATTATCAGCACCCATAGTTTGACTCATTCCACCTAAACGAATCTCAGTTTCGTAATCACTTGGCATCATAATACCACCTGACGTATTATATACATTTCCATCAAATACTATACTATCTTTCGAAAAACTTACCTTAATCCACTTATCAAAAACTGATGTTGTAAATCTGATTGGTATTGAAGAACCACCATGTAAAGCAAAAAGTTCCATTACCCCATTTGATAACTTTTGAACTAAAACACCATATCCATAAGCAAAATCAGATCTACCACCAAATAACCATGACATATATAAAGAATTAGTACTTTCTAAATAAACTTCATCTTCAATAATATAATTACCTGTATTAAAAAGTCCAGTATCAATATATTGTTCCCCATCACTATATATATAATCCAATTTTTCATAAGTTAAACCTACAACAGGACTACCTTCTTCATTCAAATAACAATTAACACCCTCACCAATATTAGTAACATGCACTTTACTTTCATTATTATATTTAGTATAACACACTTCATCTATAATAACAGCCATTGATATATTACCACTCTTATCAATCATGACCATACCATCATCTGGCTTACTCCCATTAAATTCAATTAAATCATAAACATCAGTAACACCATCAAAACTATCTGTTAAATCATCATTTAGTAAAGAAGAAGTATACATCATCTCTGCACCTTTTAAAATCATATAAGATTGAGTTAAATTAGCCGATTTTTTACTATCCGAAATTATATCAAATACTAAAGGTGTGGCAATCAAAGATACAATAGCTAAAATTATTATAACAGCTAAAAGTTCGATTAAAGTAAAACCCTTCATAAACAACCTACTTTCCTTTAATATTATATCTAGATTATGTTATTAAATCAATAAAAAATTAATTCAAATAGAATTAATCTTAAGAAGGTTCAAATTCACCTTCACCATCGTTAGAATAAAATTGACCATGTTCTAAATCCCAAAAACCAATCTCACCAGTTTCATTAATTTTAACAGGAATAAAATTTCTAACTACAACACCAGTTGTGGCATCAGTTATAACAGTTCCTTTTTTCATTCCAACAAAGTTACGATTGTCAGTTCCCATAGTTTGACTCATACCACCTAAACGAATTTCTTGTTCATAATCACTAGGAACTATAATCCCCCCAGATGTAGTATAATTATTTCCATCAATAACAATATTATCTTTCGAAAAACTTACTGTAATCCACTTGTCAAAAATCGAATTACTTATTCTAATTGGAACAGATGAACCACCATGTAATGCAAAAACTTCCATAACACCATTAGATAATTTTTGAACTAAGACACCATAACCATATGCAAAGTCAGTTCGGCCACCAAATAACCATGACATATACTGATCATTAGCCGTTTCCAAATAAACTTCTTCTTCAATAATATAATTACCTGTATTCATTAAACCAGTATCAAAATATTGTTCACCATCACTATAGATATAATCTAACTTTTCATAAGTAAGACCTATAGTAGGGATACCATTAGTATCAATATAACACTTTACATCATCAGCAATCATAGTAACATGAATTTTACTCTCATCATATCTTTTGGTATAACAATAATTATCTATATTAATAGCTAAAGAAACATTTCCACTGTTATCAATCATTGTCATACCGTTTTCTGGTTTAGAACTACTAGTTTTAATATTTTCATAAACATCAGTAATACCATTAAACTTTAATTTTAAATCCTCATCGTTACTTAAATATGAGCTAGCATATAAATTCTCAGCCCCATTTAAAATTAAATAAGATTGCGATAAATTAGCAGACATTTTTGCTTCATTAACTACTTCACCAACTTTTATTATTACAAAAAAAGATATAATACTTAAAATTATAATAACAGATAATAACTCAATTAAAGTAAAACCACGTTTCATTATACTACCTACTTTCTTATATAATTATAACTTTAAAATAAATTAAAATCAAGAAAAAAAATTGGCAAAAAGATATGGTCAATCTAAACTATATGACAAAAAAATAAAAATGATAGTTATAAGTGATACTCACAACTGTTTAAACGAAGCAGAATTTAGTAAATTCATAAACATACACAAAAATTATGACGTGTGTTTACTACTAGGCGACCATCACTCAAACGACATAGAAATAATTTTAAAATACATAGATAAAAATAAAATTTATGGATTATTAGGAAATCATAATTATGATTATTTAGAAAGTTATAATATTAACAATTTAAATGGTAATATTATAACCATAAATGATACAACAATACTCGGAATTCAAGGAAGTTTCAGATATAAGCCATCTGATTTCCCTTCATTTTCCCATAAAGAAAGTATACTATTTTTAAATGATAAACAAAGTGTAGATATATTAGTAAGTCATGATAATAGATTCGATGAAAAAATGATCAATAATAAAGCTCATCAGGGTTTATTTGGAATAACCTATTATTTATTTAAAAATAAAATTCCATATCATCTCCATGATCATATACATAACCGATATAAAAAGCACTTATAAACGGAACAAATGAAATAAGTATTTATATGTATGAGTATTTTGAATTATAAAATTAAAGTAATAAAAAGTCACAGTAAATCTGTGACTATTTTTTAATTATTAAAAATCTAAATATAATAATGACTACCATTATCACTGAAATAATTCCAAAGATAAAAATACCACTATTTTCTTCAGTTGAACCATCAATTTCTACATCAGAATTATTATCTTCAGGTTTAACCGTTTCTTCAGGTTCTACATCAGAATTATTATCTTCAGGTTTAACCGTTCCTTCAGGTTCTACATCAGAATTACTATCATCTGGGTTAACTGTTTCTTCAGGTTCTACATCAGTATTACTATCATCTGGGTTAACTGTTTCTTCAGGTTCTACATCAGAATTACTATCACCTGGTTTAACTGTTTCTTCAGCTTCAATATCCGAATTATCATCATCAATTAAAAATAATTCACTAAGTGAATAAACACTAAAATGATTAGTAAAAAAAGTTGCATAATTACCATTTATAAATACTTCATGTAACTCAACCTCGTTATTAGAATTTACAAATTCAACTATTAAGTTTTTACCAACAAATTCTAAAGGGATTGGTATAGTCACTGAAAATAGTCCGTTATCCAATTTAGTGATTTTTGAATTAGTAGATTTAGAAAACAAGCTAATATCATATGTATAAACACTATTCTTTTTTAAAATTTCTTTATAAAAATCATTGTTCAAAATTTTTTCAACAGATATTAATGTATCAAAAGGTATAATGGCATCAGTTTTTACTGAAACATCGTTTTTATTATCTTTAGAAATATAAGACTCAGCTTCAATTTTACTGGAATCCCTTATAATTACAAATTCATGGGTAATACCATTTATAACAACACTATAGTAATAATCTCCCATCAATGATTCATCTCCTAAAGTAGACCAATCATATTCATAATTAGGATCATAACTTAAAAATTCACTTACATCTAAATTGCTTCTTAAATCAACAGCACTTACAATTAGATCTTTTCCTAAATACTCACTAATAATTTTACTAGCAGCTAAAGAGTATGCCTCTTTAGTATTTTCTGTATCAGTAGGGATATAAACAACATTATTTTTCTGAATACCAATACCCTCTAAATAATCATAACCAATACCATTATAATATATTACAAAATTACCAAAAAAATGTTCTTTTAATGGTTCATCACTTCCAGCACGTGTATCTAAACTAAAACTAAAATTAGAATATTCAAAATCTTTCTTAATAGAACTAATATAGTTAATAGCATTATTATAATTTGAAATATCTTCTTCATCAATTAAAGAATTCCAATAATTTAAAAGGTTATAATTAGATAAAGTATATAACTTAGCCATTCCATAATCAGTTGATTCAAAATCATTTTTTATCTTTTCTAAATATTTTTCTACGAGCAAAGAAATATCAAAATCTGCTTCTCCGTAAATAAGTTTAATATTGTGTTGTTCTTCATATACCAACTCATCATTAATTCGTTTGCTTAAATTAATATCACAATAACTATAGTCAGAATTACAATCAAAATAAATTTGATAGCCATCTAAACCAAGATTAGGTAAGTTATTTATAGTTACACCATATAAGAAAACATCGACATCCATTAAATCTTTAAATGGTAAACTTCGAACTTCAAAATGACCATTGTCATTTAATAGTTTATCAAATGTTTCACTATATATAATATCTTCTTGATCAAGTTGACTAGAATCTTTCATAATAACAAAATTATAAGTTATCCCATTATTTTCAATACCATATATATAATTACCCATTAAAGATTCATCACCTAAAACAGACCAATCACAGTTTGGAACCTCACCACCCGAACTAGGTAGGCAATAATCTGCTCTTGTTTTATAAGAGGAAATTTCCACCTCAACACCAAGTTCATCAAATATTCTTTTTTCAGCAGCATTTATATAACCTTCATTTGTATCTAAAGTATTTGATGGAATATACACAACATTCTTACGAGTAAACTCAAATTCAGAAGTATATTCGTAATTAACACCATCATACTTAATTAATAATTCACCACCAACCAAATCAGTTAAAGCTCCTAAATCCATACCATATTTATCAATAAAATAAAAACTGTATTTAGAATCTTCAAATTGTTCTTGCAATTGATTGATTTTGCTTGCATAATTTAAAACAGTAAATGGTGTTGGACCATAATTAGGCTCTAACCATAAACTTACAAGTTCTAAATCAGAAATTTCATAATTTTTGTAAACATCTAAATCATTTTCCATAGAAGTAACATAATTTTCTGTAAAATTTTTGATTTCTAAATTATCGCTATTATAAACAAGCTCAATTTGATGAGTTTCATTAAATGCTGAATCTTCATAACTAATTAACGTTAAATCACAAATACTAACATCCTCATTACAATTATCAAACTCTAAATAATAATCAAACATATCATTTCTAGAAATAATTTCAAATTTAAATGCGTCGCTTTTTAGTAAAATCATATTCTCTTCTTTCGAATCAAAATAAATACTATTAGTTTCAAATTTTAAATCAGAATTTAATAATTTTAAGAAATTATCCGAATAACTAGAAGCATTTATTTTTTCACCAACTAAAATAAATAAACTACTAAATAAAATTAAAATTAATTTTTTCATACCTAAACTTCCCTTCAATTAAGAAGATTATACCATAGTAACATTGTATATACAATAAAAAAAGATGAAAAAAATATTAGTAGTATTATAGCTAAATAAATATAATTATATAGTAATATACATAACCCATATTAAAAACACTTATAAACGAAACAAATGAAATAAGTATTTATATGTATGAGTATTTTGAATTATAAAATTAAATATCAAAAAAATACCTTTAAGGTATTTTTAAATTACGAAAATAAAATTAATTAGGTTTTTACTTTATTTTATTTTTTAACCAAAATTTTTTAACCAAAATTTTTTAACAACATTGATTGACTGAGTCGATAGGTAAAAACCTGCACAAGGTACAACTGCTCCTAAAAAAGGATTTGTATTATCTGCAATATTTAAATATAAAACAGCAAAAATATAAGTTAAAATAATAATTAAAACTTTTCTTATAAAACTAGTCTCCCACAATTTATCGGCTTCTACTTTAGCGTTTCTTTTTTCAATATCTTCGATTCTTTTCTCTAATTTTTCCATAATTCCACCCCCAATATAATATACAATAGTTAAACATGATAAAATTTTACAATTAAATAATTAACAAAAAACCATAAATTAAAATTCTTTATGGTTGAGTCGAGGGGAATCGCACCCCGTACAAAAATCCAACCTATACAATTCTACAAGTTTATATGATTAATAAAATGTCCTTAATGTATTAAATAATCATCAATTAAACGCTAAGTAAGTCTTATAAAATTCATTAACTATACTAAGACAATATAATTAATATATCTCACTAATCGAGCCTCGTTATTATTCCGTAAGTTAGATACCTCTAACTTTCTTATTAATTTATTTTGAAAGGATTAGCTTTAGTACCAGCGCCTTCTGAAATTATTATATCAGAAGATATGTATACGGTTGGTCTAACTATTTGTGAGTGACCTACATGATTGTAATATAAATAACCTCTATTATCTATATTCCACGCTAAATAATGGTGGGTTGCATAAGATGAAATTAACCACTCATACTTACTACTTCCTTCATAATCATCTAGAATAAATAACCAATTTTGTTCATGGCATGCCGCTGTTTCATATTCTCTAGAAGTTAGCTCTCTTGAACACACATTAGATGAAACAGCATATAAGTAATCACTAGCATACATTAATCCTACTTTTCCATTTGTTTCAGCTGGTTGACCAGCTGGTCTAATATCTAAATGTTCTTGTTCATAAAAACTATCTGCTATTGCTGCACTAGATACTCCACCTAAATTCCAGGTAACATCTTGAATTAAATTTCTATATTCAGTAGTAATACCATTATTCAAAAATGTTCCAGTACTAAATAAATAATCATTATTTAAAGTATTATTTAATGAAGAAGTTGCCCAATTATTTGATATGCTACTATTCCATGATTGTGTATCAATACCATCTCTGTTTAAATCAAATACATTATCATTATTATAATCAAGTGGCGTAGATTTAATTATTTTAACTAATTTTTCAGAACTTCCATCTGCAAGTGTAGTATCAAATAACCCAATAATTCTCCATTCTTCATCATTAAAGATTATATAATTATTTGGATTATCTCCTTCATATCTAATACCATTTTCTAAAACCAAACCTGCAGTACCTACACTATCAGTTATATAATCAGTCAATTTAGTTAGACTAAGTTCAATTACAATATCTTTATAAACTGTATTAGTAAGTCCACTCAACGAGGTAGCTGCACATTCAACAGTATGATCTCCTACAGTTAAATTTAAAGCACTAGCTGGCATACAAACTATATTTCCACCACTAGGTCCATATGTAGTATCAAAATATGTACTTAAATCCATATCATCACCTTGTTTAATAGTAATTGCTTCACTCTTAGCAACTATAGCAGGCAAAGTTTTATCTACTCTATATTCTGAACATATAATATCACTTGATTCACTACCACCTTTTATAGCTAATACACATAATTTTGTTTTACCTTCTTCACTTACAAGTAAGTTATGCGTCATACTTGATACTAAAGTATCTGGTGTACAGTTCTCTAATGTTACATTAGCAGCAGTGCTATGGACTATACAATATTTTAAACTATCACCATTAGTAGTTAATGTCACATCAACATCCGCATTATACCAAGTAGCTAAATTAGGATTAACAGATGATACCACAACAGTAAGAGGAACACAAGTTTCTCCATCTACTACATTAGATTCTGATATTTTATCCTGTGTATAATCTTTTGTATAACAAATGCCATCTA
>CAYJJY010000024.1:0-17895 GCA_964370615.1 uncultured Muribaculaceae bacterium | reverse complement strand
AGTAAAAATCAAGTGTACTATACCTGTTCATCTTATATAAAAGATAACAAGATTTACTTTGTTATTTTTTATTTTGATTGATTTTTAAGTGATAAAATTATATAATGGTGGTGGTGATTTGAATGGACAGTAATTTAAAAAGAGATATAATTTTACAGCATTATCAAAATCCAGTTAATCGAGGACTTATTGAAGATGCTTCTTATATAAAAATAAATATGGATAATGAATCTTGTGTTGATCAAATTGATTTAATGATTAATATTGAAGATAAAAAAATAAAAGACATTCGTTTTGACGGTGAGGCTTGTGCTATTTGTACTAGTTCTACTTCAATTATGATTGATACTTTAATCGGAAAAACTAAAACAGAAGCTTTAAATTTAATTGAAAATTTTGAAAATATGGTTAACGAAAAAGAGTATAACCAAGAAATATTGGAACAAGCTTTAGTATATGATGAAATTTACAAACAACCAAACCGTAAAAAATGTGCTCTTTTAAGCTGGTGGGGAATAAAAAAAGTTTTAGAGGAGATGCAATGAAAGGTATAAGTGTTGATATTGTAAAAGAAATTTCAAGATTAAAAAACGAACCAGCTTGGATGACTGAATTTCGAGTTAAATCATTTTTGAAATTTGAAGAAATGGATAACCCTGATTTTGGACCTTATATTGATGTTAATTTTGATGAAATTACATTTTATAAAAAGGTTGATAATCTAAATTCATCTTGGGATGATGTTAAATCTGATGTTAAAGATGTTTTTGAAGAAGTAGGATTAATTGATGCTGAAGAAAAATACTTAGATGGTGTTGGTGCTCAAATTGAAAGTGAAGTTGTATATCACAGTATGATTAAAGAATTAGAAGATAAAAACGTTATTTTTTGCGATACTGATACAGCTTTAAAAAAACATCCCGATTTATTTAAAAAATATTTTAACAATTTAGTTAAATACGACGAAAATAAATACACAGCTTTAAATGGAGCAGTTTGGAGTGGGGGAACATTCATTTATATCCCACCTAATGTTAAATTAGATAGACCTCTTCAAAGTTATTTTCGAATTAATAGTAAAAACATGGGACAATTTGAAAGAACCATTATCGTAGTTGATGAAAATAGTGAACTTCATTATATGGAAGGATGTACTGCTACTTATCATACTTCAGATAGTTTACACGCAGCAGTTGTTGAAATTTATGTTTTAAAAAACGCTAAGTGTCGTTATACCACAATTCAAAATTGGTCGTCAGATGTTATTAATTTAGTCACTAAAAGAAGTGAGATTTTAGAAAATGGAGTAATGGAATGGATTGATGGTAATATCGGTTCTGGTTTAAATATGAAATATCCTTCATGCATTTTAAAAGGTGAGAATGCAGTTGGTAATACAATTTCAATTGCTGTTGCTAAAGATGGTCAACATCAAGATACTGGAGCTAAAATGATTCATCTAGCACCTAATACTAAGAGTAATGTCATTTCAAAATCAATAGCTGCTAGTGGTGGTGTTGCAAATTACCGCGGTACTGTTTCAATTTCTTCAAAAGCTATAAATAGTGTTAGTAAAGTTAAATGTGATACTATTTTACTCGATAAAAATGCAAAAAGTGATACAATCCCTGCTAATATTGTTAGTAATAACTTGTCTACGATTGAGCACGAAGCTACTGTTTCACGAATTGATGAAAAACAATTATTTTATCTAATGAGTAGAGGAATTGATGAAGAAAGAGCAAAAGAATTATTAATTATTGGTTTTATCGATAAATTCAAAGAACAACTACCAATGGAATATGCCGTTGAACTGAATTTATTATTAAAAGAATATTTTTAAAAAAACACTAAAATTATATATTAGTGTTTTTTTTAATTTTATTTTTATTTATGTATAACTCGATTTAATTATTTGTTAATAAAAAATAGTTTTATTTATTTAAATTTGCCATTTGTTTCTTCTTTTTTAAAGTGATATATTTGATTCGGAAGGAGGAAAGAAAATGTTAAATCAATCAATCTTAGTAGGACGTATCGTCCAAGAACCGGAGGTGCGTGAAACAGAAAACGGAACAAAAGTAACCAATATAACATTAGCAGTTCAAAGACCTTTTAAAAATACAAGTGGGGAATATAATACTGATTTTATTTCTTGTGTTTTATGGAAAGGTATTGCAGAATCAACTGCTGAGTATTGTAAAAAAGGTGATTTGATAGGTATTCGCGGTCGAATTCAAACAAGAGCTTATGAAGTCGAAGACGAAAAGCAAAGTGTTGTTGAAGTCGTAGCAGAACGAGTAACTTTTTTATCTAGTAAAAAAGAAAAATAGTATTAAAAAAATCTCATTCGAGATTTTTTTTGTAGTAATCATAAAATATAATATCTGGTTTAACTTCAAATATTTGGGCTATTTTAAAGGCTAATTCATATGATAACTTTCTTTTATTTTGTTCTAATTGCCAGTAATATGATTTACTTATATTCAGTAAATCAGCCATGTGTTGGCAACTGTATTTTTTTTCTAATCGATATTCTTTTAAACTTTTCATATTCACCTACCTAAATAAATTATACATTAACCAATAGTTAATTTCAAGTATTTTTTCAAAAAAAAATTAGTAATTGATATTAAAATAATTATTTGATATAATATGTATACATATAGGAAACGAGGGGTAGAATGAATATTGGAAGAAAAATATTAGAAGCACGACAAAAACTCAACATAACTCAAAAAGAACTTGCTAATATGATGGGCTGTTCTGCTGCTATTATTTGTGATTATGAAAAAGGTAAAAAGTTTCCTAAAATAGAAAACTTAAAAAAATTAATTGAAATTTTAAAATTAGATTCAAGTGAATTTTTAGGTATCACAGTAAATGTTACAGATCTAACTAATGATGATATTATCCTTAGTAAAATTAAAAGTAATAAAAAGATTTATGATATGATTTTAAACAATTTTGAAGAAGTCGAAAACATCTTATGTAAATAAGGTGTTTTTATTTTTGCTTTAATATGTTATAATTATAAAAGGTGATGATATGAAAGTTGGACGTGTAGTTGGTCAAAGTTTTTTAATAGGGTGTTTATTTTTTGCAAACATGATGACACCTTTGGCTGCTGATAAAACTTTAGGAGAACTAAAAGAAGAATTGGCTATTTATAAACAAGAATATGAAGATAATAAATTAAAAACAGAACTAGATCAACAAGAAATGATTGAAGCTCAAAATAGGATTGATGATATATATATAAGAACCGAAGAAATTTCACATGAAATCGAAAGCTTAAACGAAGAAATTTTGTTTTTAGATGCAGAAATTGTAAGAAATGAACAAGAAATAAAAGATATATTAGCCTTTGTGCAAGTACAAAATGGCGAATCAGCTTACTTAGAGTATGCATTTGGTGCTCAAGAGTTTTCTGATTTCATATATCGAATTGCTGTTTCTGAACAAATTACAACTCATAATGATCAGTTAATTGAAACTCATAAAAATAATATTGAGGAAAATAAACAAAAACAAACTGAATTAAATACTAAAAAAATCGAATTAAAAGAAGAACAAGATAATTTAGCTGCTGAAATCAAAAAAATCGAAGCTTCTTTAAGTTCTTTAGAAAATGAAGCCTTATCTATTGAAGAAATGATTAAAGCTAAAGAATTAGAAATACAAGTTTTTGAGGATAACGGATGTACTGATGATCAAACTTTAAGAGAATGTCAGTATTCAATTTTACCAGAAGATACATCTTTCTGGCGTCCGATGGAAAAAGCTTATATTTCTGGAGAATTAGGTTTATATGGTAACCGTTCAAGTTGTGGTGGTGAAGTTGCTTGTTTCCACTCAGGAATGGATTTCTCAGCCGCTAATGGTAGTAGTGGTGATGTTCCAATTTATTCAGCAGCCAATGGAATAGTTGTTTATATGACTAATTATTCCGGATACGCTTGTAGTCCTAAACGTATCTATATACAACACAATGTTGATGGTGAAATTTATACAACAGGTTACTTACACATGTATGATGTTTACGTTTCCGTAGGCGAATACGTTTCTAAAGATACTATCATTGGAACTATGGGTGGACATCAAGCAGCTGATACATGTTCAACCGGTGCACATCTTCATTTTGAAATATCAACAGGTAGTTTTTCTGGTAGTACTATTACACACTACTCACAAAGATTTAATCCAGCTTCAATTATGAATTTTCCAGATGAGGTATGGACATATTGGTATGATCGTACTACCCAATACTAAAAGTTAACATTTACGTTAACTTTTTTTAATATTTTGTTAAAAAAAACAGTAAAAAATGGTATAATTAATTAGTGGTGATGAACATGAAAAAGATTTTATTTATTATAGTCATTTCTTTGCTTGTTGGATGTCAAGATGAAAAAACAACAGATTATCGTTTAGACGGCGCTAATTATAATGTTGTTACACCTTATCTTGAAAGTGTCAGTAGTTATACCAAAGAAAGTTATGATACCAAAACGAGTGAACTAATGTTAATGAAACTTTTAACACAGTATTACAGTCCTAATAGCTATCTTTATCAAAATGGACAGTATTTAACTACTGATTATATAAAAGAAATATTAACTAAACTAGATGATAATATAATTACTTTATATGAACAAAATTATGTAAATGGTAAAGATACTGATATTGTAGTAGCTTTAATTTATAAAGATTTAAATGACGATGTTATCAAAGACAATATGAGTACATGTCTAGAACTTTTAAAAGAAAAATTCAAAGAAAATAACATTGTTGTAACAGCTTTTTTGGAATCAGACGGTCTATTAAATGGCAACTATAAACACTTATTAATAGATGATAAATTCACATACTTAAACTATAATTATCAATTTTTAGACGGTAGTGTAGTTATGAAAGATGACATGAATACTTATAACGGTTTTTCAGATGTTAAAAACGGCTTAAATGAATTTGAAGTTTATATAAATGGAATAGGTTTATATCGAGACAATGAACTTTTGGAAATTGATATCGCTGTAAATAAAGATTACTTAAAAACAAGTGAGATTTTATATATGAGTGAGATTATAACAGATAGATTAAATAATTTTAAAAGCGACATTTTAATAAATGTAAATTTTTATAGTAATGGTTTAATAAAAGCAACATTAAAACAATCTAGTTCTAATGTTATAGATTTAAATATATTGGAGGGTTAAAAATGAATATAGATGAAAAAATAGAACATATAGCCTTTTTGGCTAATTTAAAATTAGGTGATGACAAGGAATTAATGAAAAAACAAATTCCTGCTATTTTAACTGAAATTGACAAACTTTTAAATTTAGATATTAATGAGGATGTTATGATTAGTCCTTCTAGTAATATTAATAATTTTTTAGATGATGTTGTTAAAAATGAAGTAGATAAAAAGGATTTATTTAAAAATTCTAAAAATAAAAATGAACTTTACATAAAGGTACCAAAGGTGATTGAATGAAATATTTAAATAAAACAATTTTAGAAATTAATGAATTATTAAAAAATAAAACAATCAAACCAATTGATTTGGTTAATGAAAGTTTTGAACTTATCGGTGAAGATAGTAATAACTGTTTTATCACACTAAACAAAGAAGAAGCTATTAAAAAAGCTTTAGAGTTAGAAACAAAAGAAGTTGATTCACTATTATTTGGTTTACCAATTGTAATTAAAGATAATATTGTAACTAAAAACTTAAGAACAACTTGCGCTTCTTTAATGCTTAGTGATTTTGATCCTATTTATGATGCTACAGTTATAAAAAAAATAAAAGATAATAATATGATTATAATCGGTAAAACTAATATGGATGAATTCGCTATGGGTTCAACTGGTGAAACTTCATATTTTAAAAATACTTTAAACCCTTTGAACAATTCGAAAGTTCCAGGTGGTTCTTCTAGTGGTACAGCAGCAGCTGTTGCCTCTGGATATACTTTTTTAGGATTAGGTAGCGATACAGGAGGAAGTATTCGTCAACCAGCATCATTTTGTGGTATAGTTGGTTTGAAACCTACATATGGATTAGTATCACGTTATGGCTTAATAGCATTTGCTTCGTCGTTAGACCAAATAGGTCCAATGACTAGAGATGTTTTAGAAAATGCCTTACTACTTAATGTTATAAGCGGTAGTGATGAAAATGATTTAACTTCAGTTAAAACAGAAACTAAAGATTACACATCGTTATTAAATAAAGATATTAAAGATTTAAAAATTGCTGTTCCTAATTATTACATGAGTGATGTAATTAATAGTGAAGTTAAAGATAAAATAAATGAAATGATTTTAAAAATCAAAGAAGCTGGATGCACAGTAGATTATATTGATATTGATTATTTAGAATATGCAATACCATTATATCAAGTTATCGCTTTAGGTGAGGCTAGCAGTAATCTAGCTCGTTTCGACGGAATTCGTTTTGGTTATTGTGAACCAGGAGAAACAGTTAAAGATATTTATTTAAATTCAAGAACTAACGGCTTTGGTTCTGAAGTTAAACGCCGTATCATGGTTGGTTCTTATGTTTTAAGTGGTGAGAATGCTCATATTTATTATGAAAAAGCTTTAAAAATAAGACAAGCAATGACTAATAGTTTTAAAAAGCAATTTGAAAAATATGATTTAATTATTGGTCCTACCAATACTAATGTTGCTTATAATTTTAACGAACGTAGCGATGATGCTTTAAAAACATTTTATGATGATTTATTAACTATTCCAGCCAACATGACTGGTTTACCAGCTTTAAGTTTACCTATAGGTTTTAACAGTGAAAACTTACCTATAGGAATGCAAATAATAGGTGATTATTTTAAAGAAGAAGTTATTTATCAGTTAGCTAGTTTTATAGAAACAAGAGGTGTTAAATGAGAGCAACAATAGGAATCGAAGTTCATGTTGAACTTAAAAGTAATGCTAAAGTATTTTCAAACAGTAAAAATGGTTTTAGTGATGATGTTAATAGCAATATCTCTTTAATTGATTACGGATATCCAGGAGTATTACCACAACTTAATAAAAAAATAATCGATTTAGCTTTAAAAGCGTGTTTAGCTTTTAATTGTAAAATAAATCAAACAATGAATTTTGATCGTAAGAATTATTTTTATCCAGATTTACCAAAAGGATATCAAATAACACAAAAAGATACTCCAATCGGTTATGACGGTTTTGTAGAAATTAGTAATAAAAAAATTGAAATTGAAAGAATTCATATCGAAGAAGACACTTGTAAAAGTGTTCATACTTCTCAAACTTTACTTAATTTTAATCGAGCAGGAGTTCCACTTATTGAAATAGTAACTAAACCATGTATTGAAAATGGTGATGAAGCCATTGAATATTTAGAAAAATTACGTCAAACCTTACTATATTTAGGTGTAAGTGATGTAAAAATTGAAGAAGGTTCTATGCGTTGTGATGTCAATGTTTCAATTAGTGACAGTGATGTTTTAGGAACTAAATGTGAGGTTAAAAATATCGGTTCTATCAGCAGTGCTAAAACAGCTATAGATTATGAAATAAAACGTCAAAAAGAAATGCTTAATAATGGTGAAATAATCAAAGAACAAACAAGAAGATTCGATGAAAAAACTAAATCTACTATTTTAATGAGAGAAAAAGAAACAGGAAATGATTATCGATATTTTCCAGAACCAGATTTACCTTTAGTGTACATTTCTGATGAATGGATTACTAACATTAAGAATGATTTAGGCTTATTACCGGATGAATTAGTAACAACATTTAAAGAAATTTCACTAAATCAAAATAATATAAAAACATTATTAGGTAACATTGAATTATGTCATTTATTTGTTGCTTTAAAAGATTTATGTAATCCAGTTATTGCAGCTAATTTATTAACAGGTGATGTTTTAGCTTATCTGAATAAGAATTGTGAAAAGATAGAAGATGTTTATTTTTCTAAAGAAAACTTTATTATTTTAGTAAATTCATTAAATGATAAAGTAATAACAAGTAATGATAAAAAGGAATTAATTGATAAATTATTTATAGAAAATTATGATTTAAATAAAGCAATTGAAGAAATAAAAAACAATAGCGTTAATTTAGATGATATTGAAGGAATTATTAAAGAAATTGTTTCAAATAATCCTTCTTCTGTTAATGATTTTAAAGAGGGGAAAGATAAAGCTGTAAAATATTTGATGGGTCAAATAATGAAAGCTTCAAAAGGTAAAGCTAATCCTAGCTATGCCAATGAGAAGTTACTAGAAATTTTAAATAGTTTATAGTTTATTAAGGGAGTGTAATATGAAAAATTTAAAGAAATATAAAAATGTAATTATAGTAGCAGTAATCTGTATTGTTTTATTAGGTTTAGCTTCGTATACTTTTTACCGTATGTTCTATCCTAATGTTGGGGTTGATGTATACGGAACAAGAACTGATGGTTTACCTAATATCTCAGAAGCCGTTCTTAGTGATTTAAACACTAAATTCAAAGAAAGTTCACTTGTGACTGAAGTTTCTTCTCGCGTTTCAGGAGCAACTATTAAAGTTAATTTAGAAATATCTGAAGAAACTACAATAGATGAAACTAAAGCTTTAGGACAAATTATTTTAGATAATTTAGATAGTGATATTTTAGAAAATTATGACACAGAAATAACATTTACTGGTGATAAGTCATATTTTCCAATGATTGCTTATAAATCAAAACTAGCTACTGAATTTACATTTACAGTGAATCAGGAAGATGAGGTAGATGATGAAAACTAAAAAGTATTTAATTATAGCTATTATTGTAATTTTAGCTATTTTAGGAACTGTTTATTTTTTCTTTAGAGAAGATAGTGAAACTTCTTTAAACGTTTTAGAAAAACAATGGATTGAAAGTAATAAAAATAATGTAATTGATTTATCAGTTGTTTCTGATGTTCCTATTATAAGTTATAATGGAAAAGGAATTATAATTGATTTTCTTGATTCTTTGAAAAATGAAACTAGTTTGACTTTCAACAAGGTTTCTTATAAAAAAGGAAATGAGATAAATACTCCTTATGCTGTAAAAATTACTGACAGTGTAAGTGAGAATGATGTTGTTATATATGAAGATAATTATGTAATCACAACTAAAGAAGGGGAAGTTTATAATTCTACTTCTCAATTATCTAATTTAACTATCGGAGTTTTAAATGATAATTTAGATGGTGTTAATAAATATATCAATAGTTCAGATGTAACATACAAAACATTTGCAACATTAGATGAAATGTTAACAGAATTTACAACTACTGAAAATTTAAATGCAATTGTTTTATTAAAAACAACTAATTTAGATACAATTTTAACAAATAATTTTCAAATTTCTTATGATATTTTAGACTATAAAATGTATTATACTTTTCAATTTGGTAGTGAAGATAGATTAAATTCAATATTAACTAAATATTATAATAATTGGTCGTTAGAAAATTACGAAACCTCTTATGGTGAAAGTCTAACTACTAGTTATTTAACTTTAACTAATGTTAGTGATAACGATCAAATTAATTTTAAAAGTAAACGTTATGAATATGGATATATTGAAAACGCTCCATACGATACATTAATTGATAGTTCTTTAGAAGGAATTAATCCAGCTTTATTAGCGCAGTTTTCAGAATATACAGATACAGAAATATCTTATCAAAAATACAATGATATCAATGCACTTGTCAACGCTTTTAATAGTAACGAAATAGATTTTTATTACGCTATTAATGAAGATACTGAATTTAATATAGATATTTATCAAACTGAAGCTGTTTATGACAATAAAATTGTTGTCTTAGGTAATATTGAGAACTTAAGTACTTATTCTACTCTTAAATCTTTAAGTTCAGTCGGTTCTTTATTTGATAGCTACATTTCAAGCTATTTACTAGGTTATGAAATTACTGTCAATAATTATTCAAATTATAGCGATTTACTAAAAAGTAAAGAAGCATACATCGCTATAGACCTGCAAGTTTATAATTACTTAAAAGACGAATTAAAAGATTTCGTAATCGTTGATGTTATTGATAGTAAAGACTATAGTTTTAACATTCGTGAAATAAATGAATCATCATTATTCGCACAATTTTTAGACTTTTACATTTCATTTACCAATACAGAAAACATAATTAATATCGGACTTAATAACACTTTAGTTGTTAATGAATTATTATATTTATTAAGAAATAGTGCCATTATTTTAGGTGTTACGTTTGGTATTTTACTAGTACTATTATTTGTTGTTAAAATCAAACCTAAAAAACAAAGTGTTAGTTTCTCAAAAGAAGATAAAATTCGATATACAGATGCACTAACTTCTTTAAAAAATAGAAATTATTTAAATGATTCAATCGATAAGTGGGATAACAGTGAAGTTTATCCGCAAGCTATAATTATAATTGATTTAAAAAATATTGCTTACATCAATGATAATTACGGCCATACTGAAGGGGATAATGTAATTATCCAAGCTGCTAATACATTAATTACCAATCAATTAGAAAATACTGAAATATTAAGAACTAACGGTAATGAATTTTTAGTTTATATGGTTGGTTATAATGAAAAAATAGTTATAACTCATATTCGTAAACTTCATAAAGAAATGAAAGAACTTAAACATAATTTCGGTTGCGCTATTGGTTATAGTATGATTAATGATGGTATTAAAACTATTGATGATGCTATTAACGAAGCTAGTTTAGATATGAGAAATAACAAAGAGGAAAATAATGAGTAAAATTAAAAAAATGATAAAGTTAGCTACTATTCCAGAGATGTCTATCTTACCTGGACACTTAGCTTTCTTTGTTATTTTAGCAATTTTTCCCATCACATCACTTTTAGGTGTTTTATCATCTTTATTTGCAAGTGCTGATTACATGAGTCAAGTTTTTAGTTATTTACCTGATTATTTAGAAGATATTTTATTACCTTTCTTTAACGAAAGTTTAAATACTTTTAATATAACATTTATAGCAATTGGTCTATATGTTTCAAGTAATGCTGCTTACGCAATAATCACAGCTTCAAATACAGTATACAAATTTCCTAAAAAAGATTATATCCATCAAAAAATAAAAGCTATTTTCATGACTTTCTGGATTATCATATTATTTATTATAAGTTTGATTGTCTTAGCATTTGGATCATCAATATTAGATTTTTTAATAGGATTTAGTTCAATAGGCTCATATATAGCCCAAAATATAGTTGTAATTACCATTATGCAATTTGTATTAAGTAGTTTTGTTATATTTATTACAATTAAAGTATTGTATACAATGGCACCAGATGGAAAAATTTTTAGTAAAAATGTTAATATTGGTGCTTTATTTACCACTTTAGGAATTTTATTAGTTACAACAGGATTTTCATTTTACTTTAATAATTTAGCTAACTATGAGGTTTTTTATGGTTATTTAGCTAATATAGCTGCTATGATGTTAATTATTTATTTTATTTCTTATATATTTATTTTAGGAATTATTATTAATAATTATTATTATAGTGAATAATTATTTTAGTTTCAGATATAATATTATTAGATATATATAATTACCGTATATATCTGTGGTGCAGACTACCTGATTAATATTGTTATATGTTAACAAGATGTAATTAAGATAGGTAATGAAACGACGATTATGTCGTTTTTTTATTGCTTATTTAGAAAATTTTTGGTATTATTTATATAGATAGAATAAAAGGTGGTCACATGAAATTAAATAATAAGGGTTTAGCTATATCAAGTGTTATATTTTCAATTTTAATTTTGTTTTTATTAATTTCTTTTTCTTTATTAGCGTTATTAGGAACAAGAAAAATGAGTTTAGATAAATTAAAATCAGAAGTTTTAAATGAAATTCAAGGTTCTAGTTATGATAAACTGTATGAATTTGCTTATACTGGAGATTATCAAACATTTATTGCTCCAGTTGCTGGTAATTATCGTTTTGAAGCTTGGGGAGCTTCAGGTGGTGATGCATCAGAAATCGATGGTGGTTTCGGTTCTTATAATTCAGGTGATATTTATTTAAGTAAAGGACAAACTATTTATGTATATGTTGGTCAATCTGCTACACTAGATCAAAGAAACGTTGTTATGTACAACAGTGGTAGTGAAGGATCAGACTTCACATCATCTTTTGGTTATAAAACAACCGCTAGTGGAGGAGCTACTGATTTCAGATTAATTAGTGGTGAATGGGATAATTTTAACAGCTTATCTTCAAGAATCTTAGTTTCATCTGGTGGTGGAGGAACTGCAGTTTATCACGGTAATATGGCTGGCGCTGATGGTGGTGGTTTAATAGGTTATTCTGGTCTTTATTCAACTTATGGTTCTTCTTTAGGAATAATCAGCTCATTAAACCACAGTTCAACTCAAACTAGTGGCGGTCCTATTAATAAAGACGCTATAAGTGGAACCGTTGAATCTCATATAGGAAATTTTGGAGTAGGGAATAGTCGTTCGGCTGGTGGATATTTCGCATCACCAATTTATGAAGCTAGTAATACTGTTTATTCAAGCTTCGGAGCCTCTTCATTCATCTCCGGTCATACTGGAGCTGTAGCTATTAAATCAGAAAGTGATCAAAGTCCTAAAGATATTGGTTTTGAAGTTAGATACATTGAAATAGGTTCAAATGGTAGTAGTTTAAACACTGGTAATCATATCGTTGAAGTTCAAGCCTTTACTAATGATGGTACCAATGTTGCTTTGGGTAAACCTGTCACTTCTAATGTTACAGAAAATTCAACTTTACCTTTTTTAAGAGTAACAGATGGTGAAACCAATTCTGATATATTTTCTAGTGTTGGGACTGTTACAACCGTTGATTTACAATACGGGTATGATTTAAGTAGTATAAAGTTATGGCGTTTTCACAAAGATGCTAGAACCTATAAAAATACTTATGTTAAACTTTATAATGAAGACAAAACACAGTGGGTATATCTTCATGATTATGAAATAGATGGAACTTATGCCGAGTCTAGTGCAGGTAATACACTCACAGTTGGTTGTACAACAGGTACTAACGACAATAGTTGTTCAGTTCATTATAGTGATTTATCATTTACAAACACATCTATGATTGATGGCTCAGGTTATGCTTGGACCAATACTAAACAAAGTTATTTAACTATGCTTAGTCCTAGCGGTGTTGAGTATCCCTTAGGTGAAGGTCATAGTGGAAATGGATTTGCACGAATAACATTATTAGATTAAAGCTTTTTAGCTTTTTTTTATTAAATTTCTTTTAAATAAGCCTATTATAGGTTATAATATTTATGGAGGGGTAATATGTATAGAAAAACGAAAAAAAATAATAAAAAAAGGTTAATAATAGCTATTGTAGCAGCATTATTAATTGGCTTTATCGCTAATATATTTATTACCGATAGAAATTTAACAATTTTTGAAAAAACAATTAAAGATAGTTTAATAACAGTCCAAAGAGTTATTTTCGCACCATTTGGCTTTATTATAAACACTTTTAACGATGTAAGTTCTGAAGATTCATTACAAGAAAGATATGACGAATTACAATTTGAAATTGAAAACTTAAATAATTATAAAGCTCAAATAGAAGAACTTAATTTTCAAATCGCATCACTACAAGAGTTAGTTGATTTACAAACTTTATTTTCTGATTATGAACTTATTAATGCTTCAATTATTGGTAGAGACTTAAGCTATTGGAATGAAACTGTCACTATTAACAAAGGTGAATATCATGGTATTACTAAAGATATGGGTGTTATTGTTGGTGATGGATTAATCGGTAAAGTTATCAGTACAACTTCATTTAATAGTACAATTAGATTAATAAATGCAGGTGTTGATAGAATTTCTGTTAAAATAGAATACGATGGTGAATATGCTTTCGGTATTTTATCAGGTTATAGTAATGGTAAATTTATAATTGAAGGAATACCTGATAAAAATAACATTCAAACAGGAGCCCTAGTTACAACCACTGGAATGGGAGACATATTTCCATCCGGAATAATGATTGGAACGGTTTGTAATATTACAACTGATAATTTTGACTTAGCTAAAATTTTAGAAGTTGAAAGTAGTGTGGATTTTGATGAAATTAGTTATGTTTCAGTTTTAAAAAGGGGTGTTGAATGATTCTATTTATTTCAATAATTTCTTTTTTACTAGACGGAATATTATCTAATTATTTAACAGTAGGAATATTTTTCCCGCTATTTACTATTTGTTCATTAGTATTGATATTTCCATATTTTCAAGGAAATAATAACAGATACTTTAAATATATATCTATATTAGGTTTATTATACGATATAGGTTATTTTAATACTGTTTTTTATCACTTTTTTATCTTTTTAGCTCTAGGATTTGTAATTTCCTTTTTATATTTCTACCTAACAAATAATTGGCACATTAACATATTAATAACTGTAATTACTATAATTTTATACCGTTTAATAACATTTATCTTTTATCAAATCAGTCATGACTTAAATATTACTATTTTATTTGAAAGTATATATAACTCTTTGTTTTCTAATATAATTTATACAATAGTTATGTATGCTACTTCTTATAAATTTAGTCAAAAATATAAAATCGTAAGAAAATAATTTTTTTTAAATTTAAGGGTTTACTTTGTACTATTTTTTATGCTATAATTGTTTATGACGTAATCCGCTGATCGTTGACGAGTAGTATCATGATTATAGTATTTATAAGGAGAGTGACATTGTGAATTTAGTTGATAAAATTACAGCAAAACAAATTCGTAAAGATTTACCTGAATTTCGAGTAGGGGATACAGTTTGCGTAAACGTAAAAATCATTGAAGGAAAAAGAGAAAGAATTCAAGCTTTTCAAGGAATTGTTATGGCAATCCAAGGTAGTGGTATTTCTAGAACTTTTATCGTAAGAAAAAAATCTACAAGTGTTGGTGTTGAAAGAACATTCCCAGTTAACAGTCCAGTAATCGATTCTATCGAGGTTGTTAGAAAAGGAAAAGTTAGACAAGCTAAACTTGGATATATCCGTAAAATGGTTAAAGAGCCTAAAATTAAAGAACGTAGAAATAAAGCTTAATGCTTTATTTTTTTGTTGTAATACAAAAAAAAACTATCTAGAACAATCATTAATTTTGATTCTTCTTTTTTTTGTGGTATAATCTTTTTTAACTGAGGTGAAGAACATGAAAAAAAGATTAAAATTTACAGATGAACAAAAAGAGTATATTTTAAACAATTGGGATAAAGAAACAAATTATAGCATGTGTGAAAAATTAAACTGTTCTTTATATTTATTAAAAAAACATTTAGTTAGTCATAACTTAGTGAAAGAAGCTAAATACACACCAGAAATAGATAAAATGTTAGAGGTATGGTGTAAAGACATGACTGTCAAAGGAATTGCTTCCAAACTTGGTTTTACAGAAGATTCTGTTCGTTCCCATCTGAACTTTTTAGGTTTAAAAGCAGTTAGTAAGAAAATATGGAGTAAAGAAGAAGAAAATGAATTGAAAATGATGTGGGGAAATATAAAGATAGAAAGTATAGCCAATCACTTTGGTGTTGAAGTACAACCAGTTCGTAGTAAAGCATGTAAATTAGGTTTAGGTTCAATGCTAGATAATAACAATTCCTTTGTTTCTATAAAATATATTGCTGAAATTATGGGCGTTAGTGATAAGACTGTTTCGGTTAAATGGAAATCTTTAGGATTAAAAATAACTACAATTAAACTATCAAATAATTTTAATAATATTGGTTGTAGCATGGAAAATCTAATAAAATTCTTAGAACAAAATCAAGCTATCTGGGATAGTAAATGCGTTGATTTATACGCTCTAGGTTACGAACCGGAATGGTTAATAAAAAAAAGAACAAATGATCGAAATAATTTAAAACTAAAAAAAGGATCATGGAATGATCGTGAGAAGAAAATGGCTATCTATTTTAAAGAAAAAGGAAAAAGCTACCAATATATAGCTAATTACTTGAATCGTTCTGAAGGATCAGTAATGCAGTTTTTTTCAAACAATTCCAAGAAAGAAGAGTATTTACAATATATTATAGCCAATATTAAAAAAGAAGAACCTCACGTTATTTGTAGAAATATACGTTGTAATTATTGTAGTTTGATAAAAATTCTTAAATTAAATAAGACAGGAAAATTGAAAAACTTTGATTTAGCTAGTTATGAATCAGCCTATTTCAAAAAAATGTCTAAAGATTTCACACCTTATCAAATTTCTAAAAAATTATCTATTTCAAAATCTACAGTAGTTAGAAAATTAAAGCTGTACCAAATCGAACCTAAAGATAATGGGCATTGGTCAGATAATGATTCTGAATTTTTAATTAAATCTTGGGGCAGTGTTCCTATAAGTATCCTTGAAAAAAAATTCAAAAAAACAAAAGAACAAATTGAATATAGAGCTAATTACTTAGGATTAGGACAAATGGTTAGAAATAATTATGATTTAATATATTTGCACGATTTAACTGAAATTATGGGTGTTAATCATAAAACAATTACCAATACTTGGATAAAAAAAGGATTAAAACCTACTTATTTACAATTAACACCTAAAAGAACAAGTATTTATTTTAATTTAAATGATATTTTAGATTTTTTATTTAAAAACCAAAACTTATGGGATAGTCGTAAATTAAAACGTTACGCTTTAGGAATTGAACCAGATTGGCTTTTTGCTAAAAGAGAAAAAGATCACGATGATAATTTAGTAAATTCAGGAGAATGGCTTCCTGAAGAAAGAAGTAGACTAATAGCCTTAATTGCCATTGGTAAAGATAATTACGAAATCGCTAAAATTTTAAATAGAAAATATAGTTCAGTTAAATCATTTATAAGTAATTACAACTTGCGAGAACTTGTTTCGAAAGAACAAATTAGATGTAGTTGTGATAATTACAACAATCTATCAGTTGCTAATATTGAAAAAGAATTATTATGTGATAGTAATTTTTACGACAAAAAAGTTTATGTGAAAACTAATAAGTAAATTAAAAATAAAGTTGCATTAACTTTGTTTTTTTTATATAATTAAATAGGTGATTAAATGAAAATATTAAAAGAGGCCATGTCTTATGTAATTATATTAATTGGGGTTGTCATAATAAGAACCTTTATTGTTACTCCAGTTATTGTTAGCGGTAATTCAATGAACGACACTTTGGATGAAGGGGATATTGTTTTACTAAATAAATTAGATAACAATTACGAACGCTATGATGTAATTGTATTTGAACACGAAGGTGAAAAATTAGTTAAACGTGTTATCGGTTTAACTGGTGAATCTGTTAATTATATAAATGGAGAACTTTTTATTAACGGTATATTATATAGTGATGATTTCGCTAGTTCGACAAATGATTTTAGAATGGAACAATTAGGTTTTGATTTCATTCCAGAAGGTTACTATTTTGTCATTGGTGATAATAGAGATAATTCGATTGATAGTCGTTTTATAGGCCTTGTTAGTGAAGAAGATATTGTGGGCTCAACTGGAATCAGTTTATGGCCTTTAAAAATAATAAAATAACTGCTTTTAGGCAGTTATTTTGGTTCTATAACAAAAGTTAAAATATTTGAAAAATCAGTATTTTCTATTTGCTTTTTAAAATCTTTGAAACTCAAATTACATATTGTATCATATTTATCGGTATCAATCTTACCATATCTTATAATCGTATTAGCTAAATAGTCATTAAGCTGGTAAAGATTGTCACTCAAATAAATTAAGGCACTTAAAAATGTTTTTTTCTTACGTTCAAATTCTTTTTCATCAATATCTAAATTATTAATTTTCTCTCTCATATTAT
>CAYJJY010000023.1:1820-18368 GCA_964370615.1 uncultured Muribaculaceae bacterium | reverse complement strand
ATGTTCTCCTTTCTATCAAGAGAACATAGTTTTTGATATAAAAAAACTTACGAGTTCATTACTGGTTCGTAAGTTGTTAACAATTGGAGCGAGTGATGAGAATCGAACTCACGTAGTCAGCTTGGAAGGCTGAGGTTCTACCATTAAACTACACTCGCGATAATATATAGATTTCTTTCAAAACCTATATACATTATACATAATTTTTTTTACTTTGTAAAGATTATTTACTTAAAAATTCTAAAATATTTGGAATTATTTGTTTTTTTCTAGAAACAATACCATCAAAATAATGACCTTGTTGTAAATTTTCCACTTTAAAACTATCTTCTAAAATAGATTTAGAACCATCATTAAATAAAACATACGAACCATTTTTAATTACATCAGTAATAAACAAAGCCGCAACAGCATAACCATCATTTAATGCTATTTCATTTAATGCATCAACATATTCATCAATATCATTCATAATTGAATCAATATCCATAGTCATAATTTGCCCTACTCCGATATCAGTTTCACCATAATTAAACTTTTTAAAATCAGTAAATATAACTTCATCCTTAGTTTTATTTTTAAGTGATGAACCAGCCTTAAACATTTTAAAACCAAATTCATTAATATCAACACCAACTATTTTTTCTAATTCAACTGCAACTTTTTTATCAATATCAGTTGTAGTTGGCGATTTAAACAACAAAGTATCTGATAAAATAGCAGCTAACATAATACCTGCAATATCTTTAGGAATTTCAATATCGTTTTCTTTAAACATAAAATAAATAATAGTATTAGTACTACCAACAGGCATATTTCTAAATGAAATAGGATTATTAGTAGGAACAACATCTAACTTATGATGATCAACAATTTCAACTATATTAGCTTCATCAATTCCATCAGCAGTTTGATTAATCTCATTATGGTCAACTAAAATAACTTTTTTCAAATTCTTTTTATCAGCTGCTCTAGTCGACATTAAACCTAAACAATTAGAATCCTTATCAACTACTGGATAATTAGTATGATTAGTTTTAGCAAAAATTTCTTTATAAGTTGTAAAATAATCATTTTCCTCTAAAGTTATTGGATTACTATTTGTTAAAATATTTTCAACATAATTAGATAAATAAATTAATTTATTAGTACTATAAGTATCTAAATTAGTTTTAATAACATTAATTCCATGTTCTTTAGCTAAATTATAATTATTCTCACTTAAAGTACCATCTCCTACTAAAATAACTAATTTAATCTTAGCTCTAATAGCATACTCTAAAATATTATTACGATCCCCTACAATTAAAATATCATTTTCATTTAATTTAATATGCTCAACAAAAGTAGAACTTCTAAAAGCAGCAGTAAGTAATCTTCCTTTAATTTCATCATCAAAACGCAATACTTCTCTAGCATCTAAAGTACTTAAAATATTATCATACGAAGTTACTAATCTTCTAGAATCATCACTAATAAAAACCTTAGTTAAATCTTTTAAAGATAACAAACTAAGTAGTTTATTATTACCATCAACAATTGGTAAACCACTAATATTATTATCAGCCATATAATTATAAGCCTCTTTAATAGTTTGCTTATAATTTAAAAAACATCCTTTATTATAATCCAAATCCTTTATTTGTAACTTAACATCATTAATATACTTAGGAATATTAATATTAAAATAATCTAAAACAAATTTAGTCTCGTTATTAATATCTCCCAAAGCTCTAGGTTCAGTGTTATCTCCTAGTTTATTTTTTAAATAAGATAAACTGATACTCCCACAAATAGAATCAGTATCAGGATTTTTGTGCCCAAATATATACGTCATAATACATCACTCCTCAAAAAAATTTAAAGAAAACTCTTTAAATTACATATATTTATTCATAGACTTCATCATTTGATTAACTTGTTTTTGACTTGGTGTTCTCCCCATTTGAGTCATCATCGCCTTGATCATTTGTTCATTAATAGGTGGATTCTTTTTTAAATATTTTTGTAACATATGACGAGCTACAAAAAAACCAATCACACCACCAACAATTAAACCTATTATTAAAAATAAAATTTCCATCATTAAAATCAGTTCCTTCCATAACCATTATAATAAAAAAAACGAATAATTTCAACTAAATTCATAGTGTTTTCAAAAAAACATGGTTTAATTCATTCAAGAAAAAATAATCATTATTTTTAAAATCACAAACAAAAATATCCTTACTGTAAATATTAAATATCTTAAGAATTTCAGGTAAATTATATTTTGATTTAATAATAATTCTGCTATATTTAATATATATACGACAACCCTTATATATAAATAAGTCATTATATTTTAAATTAAATTTATTCTCAAAATAATTTATAACCACATTCACATTAATATTTTGACACAACTGTTCAAATAAATATTGACCAAAATTATAGTTATAATTTAAATAAAATAATTTTTTTAAATTATCAAACAAAAATTTACCATCATTTTTATAAACCTTTAATAAATCTTTTTTTATAATAAAAAGATTATATTCTCGCATAGGAATCACCTATAACAATTATATAATCTTTAATATAAATATTTTGTCTTATTTTAGCATATTTAAAACTTTTTGTTTAACACTATCATAATCAAGACTTAACTCACTTAAAATCTCATCTTTAGAACCACTATAACCAAATTTATCCAAAGTTATCAAATACTTCTCACCATAAACAAAACTTTCCCAACCATATTTATTACCAAATTCAATAACAATATTTCGAGACATTTTAGGTAAAACTTCTTCTTTATAAGTAACATCTTGTCTTAAAAACAATTCCCTATTAGGCATACTAACTACCCTAATATCAATCCCCATAGTAAATAAATCCAGCGCTAATTTATAAGCTAAACTAACCTCACTACCAGTAGCTATAATTATTGCATGAAGCTTATTAGCTTCTTTTCTTAAAATATAACCACCTTTTTTAGCGCCTACCATAGAAGTTGGCATTTCCAAAACCCTGTCACGAGACAAAATAACAGCCGAAGGTAATTTAAATTTAATAATTTGTTCCCAACAAGCCTTAATCTCGTTTTTATCACAAGGTCTAAAAACATTAAACCCAGGAATACTACGTAACATATTAATATGTTCAATCGGTTGATGAGTTGGACCATCAGGACCAATCATAATCGAATCATGAGTAAACACATGTGTAACCGGCAATTTTATCAAACTAGACATTCTAATCGCTGGTTTTAAATAATCAGAAAAAGCTAAAAAAGTAGAACCATAACAATTAATACCATCCAAAGCAATACCATTTAAAATAGCACCCATAGCATGTTCTCTAACACCAAAATTAATAACACTATTATTAAAATCATTATTAATAGTATCAACAGTATTTACCTTTGTTGAACTACCAACATCAGCAGAACCACCAATAAATTCAGGAATTTGCTTATGAATCTCATTTAAAACTAAACCATTAACTTCTCTTAAACTTAAATTACCATCTATTTCTAAAGCACTTAAATCTAAATTAAATTCTTCTTTTTTAAAATTTTCACTTTTAAATTTCTCATATTTAGAAGTTCTATTTTTAATCTGATTCATAAACTCTACCTTATATTTTTCATCAAAATAAAATGGTTCGTTTTGAATACCTAAAGTATTTTTAACTCTTGTAATATCAGATTCTTCTAAAGGAGAACCATGAACTTTATTAGTACCCTCATAAATAGAATCCGCACCAATAATAGTTTTAATTTGAATTAATGATGGTTTATCACTTTTTAAAGCCTCTTTAATAGCCTTATCAATAGCAGAAATACTATTTCCATCCTTAACTAAAAAAGTAGAAAAATTCATAGCCTCAAATCTTTTTAAAATATCATCATCAAAAACATTATTAGTTTTACCATCTAAAGTAATACTATTAGAATCATATAAAACTATCAAATTATTAAGTTTTAAACTACCAGCCAAAGACAATGCCTCATAAGAAACACCTTCCATTAAGTCACCATCGCCACACAAAGTAAATACATTATAATCAAATAAACTTTCTGACTTAGCTAATTTACTCTTTTTAGGTTTTTGAAATTTTAAATTATTTTTCTTAGCCATAATAGCCATACCAACCGCCGAAGCAATTCCTTGCCCTAAAGGTCCAGTTGACATATCAACACCAGGTGTAACACCAAACTCAGGATGGCCTGGAGTCTTAGAATGAATTTTTCTAAAATCTTTTAAATCATCAAGTGAAATATCATATCCAGCCATAAATAAAGTAGCATAAAGTAAAGCAGAACCATGCCCAGCCGACATCACAAAACGATCTCTATTTTCCCAATAAGGATCTAATGGATTAATATTCATATTTTTAGCATATAAAGTATATATAATAGGTGCTGCACCTAAAACAATTCCAGGATGACCACTATTAGCATTAGCTATCATATCAATACCCAAAGTTTTAATATTATTAACTATATTTCTATCCATACTACCCATTCCTATTCTACACAATATAATATCATATATAAAAAAAAAAGTCCAGAAAAGCGGGCTCATTAACGATAAAACCTAGTATCTACCAGGTGGACATCACATACTAAATTTAAGGATCCTCAGATAAATCCAAGTCTTCAACACCATTTAGTAATTAGATTTCCAATAACGTTAACATAGGGTTTTTCTTGTGAGCTTATCGCTATCTCTAGACAATTATATTATATCACAATTTTAAAAAAAGATACATACTTTTATAAAAAAATACAAACTAATCGTTTGTACTTCCTTTAAAACCCAATAACGTATTTAAATTAACATTTTTAGTACTCGTCATGATATTAACATCAGCCTTATCATAAACTTTTTTAATATCTTTAACTAATTCTTTTACAACCGCTCTCTTACCAGCATTTTTCTTAGTAACACTGCAAGCACAATCTAAAAATTCTAATTCATTACCATTTTTCCATCTGATAATATCTTCTTCTTTAACATAATAAAGAGGCCTAATTAAACTCATACCCTCAAAATTAGAACTATTTACCTTAGGTACCATTGAAGACATTGTTCCCGTAAAAATCATATTTAATAAAACCGTTTCAACAACATCATTAAAATGATGCCCCAAAGCAATTTTATTACATCCAATACTTTTAGCATAATTATATAAATATCCTCTTCGCATCTTCGCACATAAATAACAAGGATTATCAGTTTTATCCGCAACCTCAAAAATAGGAGTTTCAAAAATATGTGCCTTCAAACCTAATTTACTTAAATTATCTTTTATCTTAATAATATTTTCTGAAGCATATCCAGGATCCATAACTATAAATTCTAAATCAAAATGAAATTTACCATGTTTTTTTATTTCTTGCATACATTTAGCAAGTAAAAAAGAATCCTTACCACCAGATATACAAATAGCTATCTTATCACCTTCACTTATTAAATCAAAATCCTTAATTGCTTTAACAAAAGGTGTGAATATATCCTTACGATATTTTTTAATAATACTTCTTTCAATCTCTTTTAATTCCATCTAAATCACCGTTTAATAATTATATCCTAAACAATAAAGAAAAGCAAATAAAAAAAGTTTAAAAATCAAAACTTTCTTCCACTTCACCACTCTCTTGTAAAAAGTAATTAATGTAATTAAATTCAATTTTAAACTCTTCTTTAGTACTATTATTCTTAACAGTATAAATTTTATTTTCTAATTCTTCTTCACCAATTATAATAACAAATTTAGCACCTAATTTATCTGCTTGTTTAAAATTAGATTTCATATTTTTATTCATATAATCCATATCAGTTATAAAACCATCATTACGTAATTGTTCCGATAATTTTAAAGCCTCTATTTTAGCAGTATCATCCATATATACAATATAAGCATCAATACTTTTTTCAACTTTAAAATCCAATACTTCTAGCAAACGTTCCACTCCAAGGGCAAAACCAACACCAGGAACACTAGGACCACCAAGTTCTTCAACTAGTTTATTATAACGACCACCAGCACAAAGTGTCAGTTCTGAATTATTAATAACTCCTACAATTTCAAAAACTGTATGAGTATAATAATCTAAACCTCTAACTAAGTTATCATCAATCTCATAATCAATATGTAAAGCATTCAAATATGTCAACACTTTGTCAAAATGTTCAGAACTAATATCATTTAAAAAATCTTTCATTTTAGGTGCATTATTAAACAAATCTTTACCATTATCAACCTTACAATCTAAAATTCTAAGTGGATTTTTATCAAGTCTATTTAAACAATCACCACACAATTCGTGTGAATAATCTGTAAAGTAATCAACAAGTACTTGTCTATATAAATTTCTACTTTCATCATCACCTAAAGTATTAATTTTAAGTTTTAAATCTAAAACACCCAAATGTTTATAAAAGTCTAAAGCAGTTTGAATAATTTCAACATCCATAACCGGATCTTCACTACCAAAAGCCTCAACACCCATTTGATAAAATTCTCTAAAACGACCAGCTTGAGGACGTTCATAACGATACATAGAACCATAATACCAAGCTTTTAAAGGTAAAGAAGTAGCATATAACTTATTTTCAATAAAACTTCTGACAATACCAGCAGTGCCCTCAGGTCTTAAAGTTAAACTACGATTCCCTTTATCATTAAAAGTGTACATTTCTTTTGTAACAATATCACTAGTTTCACCAACCCCACGTGTGAATAATTCACTAGATTCAAAGATAGGAGTTCTAAAATACTGCACATTATGTTTTTCCATCACTGTTTTCCAAACATTTTCAATATATAATATTTTTTCACCATCAATTACATCATATGTTCCCTTAGGTTTTTGGATCATACTATCGCCTCTTTCTATTTTGAAATAACTACATTATCATGTTTAATTATTTCATTTTCAACCAAATCAAAAGATAATTGTTCCTTTGTATCTGGATTTTTAAAATATATTTGATTACCTGGAAAATATCTTAACACATTTGCAATGTAATCCGCATCTCCCATCGAACCATTTTCAGCTTGACAAGAGGAAATACTATTTAAAGTATTAATATTCTCACTTCTCTCTTCAGCCGTTAATTTATTAACTAATGAAGTATAATTACTATGAACATCTTTAAACTCTTCTAACCAACCAGTATAGCCATAATTTTGCATCAAACAATCTCTAGAACACTCTAAATTAGTATACTGAACCTTTAAAGCAACATCTACACCACCTGTACCAAAATTATAAGCTTGTAAAGCCAAATAAATATTATTATCATATCTCTTAATTAAATTTTGTAAAAGCATTGCTGACATTTGAATATTAGTTTCAATATCAGCGATTGTACTTTCATTTCTAACAACAGTATCATTACCATCTGTATTAAAATTATAAGAAGTAATTACTGCCCCATCATTATTGTGTTGACCTATTCCGCCACCACCAGATGAGGTTAATTTACTTTCATGACCAAATGTCGCTTCCTGTAAATATTTAGCCATCAATAAGTATGGATCAACACCATAATCAGAAGCATATTTATAAACAAGTAAAGCACTGTCAGTTTCTAAAAAACTTTGATAAGCTTTTAAACTCTCTCCAGTCAAACCAGAACCCACATTAAAAGTAGTAGTAAAATTCTTTAACAAACCATCTTCTAAACGAAGATTAAATTCATCAATCAAATCACTATTTAAAATCTCATCAGATTCTAAATCAACCAAAACAACCGGCTCAATATCATAATCTTTAGAAATTTTATATTTAGACATATCCTTATTAAAATCATTAAGATTTTCAACCATTCCACCAGCATCCAAAGCACTTTTAGAAAGAATAAAAGAACCCATAGCAACAAAAACTAATTTGCCAGTAATCATTTTAATTTTATTAATTTTAGCATTCAAAATAATATCATTTAAAATATTACTAATCTCATCATTATTATAACCAATATTAAAAATAAATCTATAATCATTATGGATAGCTTGATAATTATTTTTAAACTTCAAATGCGATACACTACTTTTTTTAAAGTAATTGATATGTTTAATAATATCATTCATATCACGAAAAATATCAACCTCACCATTTGGTTTTCTTCTTTTTAAAACATAGCCATTATTATAATTTAATTTAAAAGTAGTTTTTGCCATTAGTCCTCTATTCTAGTTACAGATATTCCGTCTCCAACATCATAAAATTTAGTTACATCATTATAATTCTCTTTTAAAAATAATTTATATTCATCGATTTTTCTTAATAACTGTCTCATATTTCTACTAGTGGCAGTATCTTTCGTATAACCGTGGAAATTTAAATTATCAGTCATAATATATTTCAAAGTATTTTCTTTAAATTTAATAAAAAACTTCTTATTTTGTGCCTTAGCAGCATCAATAAATAACAAATCAAATTTTAAATCAGTTTCAAAATCAAAAGCATCCATATTATAAATACTAATTTGATTTTCTAAATTAAAATTTTTTATATTTTTAACAGCTTCCAAATAACGAACTTCATCTCTTTCAACTGTTACAATTTTAATATCATCATCAATTAAAGCCATTAAAATAGCAGAATAACCAATTGCTGAACCAATTTCTAAAATTGATTTAATATTATTTTCTTTAATAAAATTAGATAGAAATTCTATTCCTTCCTTTTGCATGATAGGAACAGAATTTTCTAAAGCATATTTTTCTATTTTTTCTAACATGTTACACCTAATTTATCAATACAATTTTGTTGGTGCTCGGCATAAGTTTCAGAAAAATATGTCTCTTTAGTATGAATATTAGCTACAAAATATAAATAATTATGTTCCTCAGGATTTAAAACAGCAGCAATACTACCTTCACCAGGTGAATTTCCTGGACCTATAGGTAACCCTAAATACATATAAGTATTATATAAAGAATCATAAGCTAAATCAGCGTAAGTATATGAATACTTCCACTCACCAATTGCATAACCAACAGTAGCACAACTTTGAAGTAACATATTAAGTTCTAAACGATTTTTAAAAACACCAGCTACTGTAGCTCTTTGCTCATCACTACCAGCTTCATATTCAACAATTGAAGCAAAAGTTAAAATTTCATGAACAGAATACCCACTAGCATCTATTTCATTTTTATATTTACTTAAAACCTCATCAGTTTTATTTAACATCGTATAAATTATATCTTCAATTGAAGAACCCATATTAATATCATAAGTAGCTGGGAATAAATAACCTTCTAAACTATATTTTAAATTAATATTTAAAACCTCATCAGTAACAAACCAATAATCATTTATAACATCATTTATAAATGTTTTATCAGTTAAAACCCTTAAAATTTCTTCACTACTATAATCAGTACTCTCGCTAATAAATCCAGCAATATCATCAATATGATATCCTTCAGGAACAACAATTTTAAAAGTTTCAGCATAACTATTACCATCTAAAGTATTTAAAATTGTTTTCAAATCCATATTTTGATTTAAATCATAAAACCCTACTTGTAAATTATTAACTCCCATTAATCTAACAAATAATTTATAAAAAACCTCATTTTTTATTAACCCAGCTTCTAACAAATCATCACCCAAAGTATTATAAGTATCATTTTCAGTTACCTCAAATACAATTGGATTAGACTCTTTTGAAGGTGCACTAATGTTATTTAAAACAATAACAGTAAGAGCCACCATCATTAAAATAACTGTTATAATTAAAATCAAAAAAACCTTTTTTAACTTCATAAAAAAGAGCTTATTGCTCATTCTCCTCTGATTTAAACTCTTCTTGAATTTCAGATAATATAGTTTCAATAATTTTCCACTCTTTATCACTTTCAATAGGTTGTAAATTTAAATCTTCTTGGTTTGGAGTATAAATAGAAGCATAAACTTTTGTATTTCCTTCTTCATCAATAGTATTATCTGTATAAACAATATAACTTTTATTAGTCTCCTCTGAATCAAAAGTAAATAATACCTCACAATCAATTTGTTTTCCAGTTTCATCAACAACTGTAAATGTCATTTTTTCATCTTTCATAATTTCTTTCCTTCCTTATCTAAGTAATTTTGTAAAATAATTGTTGCCGCTAAGCTATCAACCTTAGTTTTTCTTTTCTTACGGGATAAGTTAGCCTCAATCATCAAATTGTGTGCCGAAACAGTCGATAAACGTTCATCTTGAAGCTCAACTTGAATATTTAAATCACGTATAAGTTCTTCACTAAACTCAATTGTTTCTAAAGCTCTCGGTCCTAATGAGTTATTCATATTTTTAGGTAAACCTAACACAATAACTTTAATACCATATTCATCAATAATTTTTTTTAATTCCAAAGTTAATACTTCTTTGTCATCATATCTAATTGTTTTAAAAGAAGATGCAATTATTCCAAGTTCATCAGACATCGCAATCCCCAAAGTTTTCGTTCCTAAATCTAGTCCTAAATACCTCATTTTACCACCTTTAATTTATTTAATGAATATATTATAATTTTAACACTAATTGAAAAAAAAAACAATATTACTATGAATATTGTTTAAAAAGCATTAAAATACTTCAACTATTTTTACACTATATTTTCCAGTAGGACTTGATACTTCTACCACATCACCACTTTTTTTACCGATAATCGCTAAAGCTATAGGTGACTCATTTGAAATCTTGTTAGCAAATGGATCAGCTTCTTTGCTTCCCACAATTGCATATTCTTCAATCTCATTATCACTTAAATACTCAAGTTTAACAGTAGTACCAACACTAACTTTATCAGTATCAACAGCTTCAATAATTTTAGCATTATCAACAGCATATTCTAATTCTTTAATTCTTGACTCAACTACTGCTTGTTCATTTCTAGCAGCATCATACTCAGCATTTTCAGATAAATCACCTAAAGCACGAGCTTCTTTTAATGATTCAATAACTTCCAATCTTTTAGTGTTTTTTAAATATTCTAATTCTTTTATCATTTCGTCTAACCCTTCTTGGGTAACGATTACTTCTTTAATCATTTTTATTCACCTCTTTAATCACACTAGAAAAAATAATACTATATTTTTACCTATTTGTCAACTTTAATTCGCATAAAATCGTTTTCATTTAATTTAAAAGTAATTGGTAATTTAACTATTTGTTTTGGATGCCTTACAATTTCAATTAAATCATCATTTTCATCATATATTTCATTAATTTGATATGAAATAGTATGGTCAGGACCAAAAAACTCTACAAAGTCACCTTTTTTAAAATAATTACGTTGTTCTAAAATAATATAATCATCACAAACCTCTTTAACAACACCTAAAAAATCCTGATTAGAAACTTCAATTCTATTATTATAATAATTAGTATCACTACCAAAATTACCATCAAAAAATTGCACACAACTATCTCTATTAGCGACTCTATTTAAAATAGATTCGTATAAGTTATTATATTCAATATTTTTATTATTATAATAAGAATCTACGACTTTACGGTAAATACTAACAACCGTAGCTATATAGTAAATAGAACGCATCCTACCTTCAATTTTTAAACTATCAACACCAATATCAATCATATCCGGAATATGCTTTAAAAGCGATAAATCTTTAGTACAAAAAGTAAAATTTTTATCACCTTCAATTTTTTCTTCACCCTCTAAATCAAAATCCCAACGACAAATCTGACTACATCCGCCACGATTAGCGTCACGATTAGTTAAATAATTAGATAACACACAACGCCCCGAATATGAAGCACACATAGCTCCATGAATAAAACATTCAAGTTCTATATCAACCTTTTGTTTAATTAATTCAATATCTTCCTTAGAAGTTTCACGACCTAAAACGACTCTAGTTGCTCCTAATTTTTTTAAAAATTCAACAGCCTCATAATTTAAAGTCGATTGTTGTGTAGAAATATGAACTTCTAAATTAGTATTTTCTAAAGCCATCTTAACAATACTTAAATCACTAACAATAATTGCATCAATATTACATAGTTCTAATTCTTTTAAATAATTTAAAATTTTATCCGCTTCTTTATTATGCATAACAATATTTACAGTTACATAAAGTTTTTTATTTAAACTATGAGTATATAAAACAGCCTCTTTTATTTCTTCTATCGAAAAATTAATCGCATTAGCTCTAAGCCCAAATAAAGAACCTCCGATATAAACAGCATCAGCTCCATAAAGTAAAGCTATTTTTAATCTTTCAAAATCGCCAGCAGGCGCTAAAATTTCTGGTTTCATTTTACTTTATACACCGTACCTTCATAAAAGAAGCCTTTCCCTAAATTATTAAATAATTCATACAACTTAGCTTCATTTTCCACTAAATTATCATTTGTCGTATTTTTAAATATCTCTACTACCTTAGAAAAATTATCAATTTTATAACTATTCAAAACAACATAATCAAAATTTAAACTTTCTTTTAAACCTTCTAAAATAAAATTAGTATAAACAAAAGTTCCATTAGAATCATCTTCTATATAATAACGCTTACCCTCTTTAGAAATCATAAGATTATCATCACTCTTTAAATTAAAAGTGTTTAAATAATTCTTAACCAAATTCCTTCTACTAGCAAACATAGGTTGATAGCCAAAACCATTAATAAACAATTTAGAATCAGTATTATTTTTTATTTCTAGCATCTCACGTAAAGTTATATCACTAGATAAATAAGCATAAGAAACACCTAAATCATACATTAAATTAACTGTTTTGTAATTAGTAGTCATATGTTCCTGATGCCATATTAAGTCATAATTTAAATTTAATTTATCTTTTAAATTTAAAATACTTAAATCATAAAAAATAACACCTTTTATATTCAAATCATTTAATTTAATCAAAACATCCTTTAAATGTTCTAAATTATTATTATGAATATTCTTATTTAAAGTTACAAAAATATCTTTATTTATTTCTTTTAAGTCTGAAACATCAAAATAACAAGGACAATTAACACTTAAACCTTTAATACCTACTATAACACCATCACCTAAAGTCTTAGCTTGTTCTAAACTACTAGGCATAATCAATATTTTCATTAAATCACCTCATTTAACAAAAATATTATACCAAAAAAAAAAGAAAAAATCTTTAAACAGAAACTTTTTCTTCAATTACTTTATAATAATCAGAAATTAAATTATCAATCAAATCATCCCAACTAATATATAAATCCTCATAACTACCTAAAGAAACCTTATTATAAAGCTTTTCATCAGCTAAAACTTCCTCAACTCTAGCTGCATAAGCCTTAACATCATTAGGAGCTAAAAAGCCATTTTTATTATCTGTTACTAAAAATGAAGTAGCTGAACCTTCAATAAATACAGTCGGAACTTTTTGTGCTGCTGCTTCTTTTTGGACCAAAGAATTAGTATCATATAAAGATGGAAATAAAAATAACTTAGAACGACAATAAATATTACTTAATAATTTACGGTCCATAATTTTACCAGTAAAAATAATTTCATCTTTCAAATCACATTGTATTACCTTTTTTTCAATTGCAACTTTATCCTCAAAAGGACCAACAAATAACATCTTAAACTTAACACCATTTTTTTTAAGTTCACCTAAAGATTCAATCAAAAACAAAATATTCTTAACAATAGTAAGCCTACCAACAAATAAAAATACCAATTCATCTTTCTTCAAACCAAATTCAGCATTAACAATCTCACAAGCAGTTAATTGATCCTTATTATAAACAAAATCAGTTCCTGTTAATTGAACACCAGGTAATGTAGATGCACCATAATTTTTGAATATTTCAGCTACCTTACTATTAACAGCCCAACACATATCACATTTATTAAAAGTAGTCATTAAATCTTTCATTAATATTTTTGTAATTGTATCAGATTTGGTAAATTTTTTAATATCCTTATCAAATTGAGTATGCATAGTACCAACACAAGGAATACCTATTTTTTCAGCTATCTTAGTACCTAATTTTCCCATAATAAAAGGCGAATGAATATGAATAATATCAAAATTCTCACTAATTAATTGCTTTTCCATTTTTAAATCTAAAGAAGGAATAGCCATATTATAACCAATCTTACCAAGCTTAACACTAGGAACCCTAATTACTTTATAAGGAAAATTATCTTTATATTTATTATCTAACTTTGGAACAATAACAACAACTTCATGTCCTTTTTTTATAAGTCTAATAGCATGATTATTCATAACTTCAATAACCCCATTTAAAGAAGGATAAAAATCATCCATAAAAATTCCAATTTTTAATTTTTGCATTTAATCACCTAAAATAATTATAACATCGAAATCAAACTTTGTAAAATAGATTGCTAATAACCTATCTATTTAAAAATCTAGATAAAATAATATTTTTACTCTTCCCATCAACACCAGGAATAATGTTGCCACTATATAATGACGAATAATTTTTAACTAACGTAAAATTTATTTCTTCATAAAAATGTAACATCTGTTCATTTATTTTTAGAGGATTTTCATTAAGTTTACCGTGTAAATTATTGATAAAATGTTCAAATCCATCGCCAAATAAATACCCAACTTGAACAGCTCCATTATCACTTAACATCGATAACAAAGTTTCATTTATAAACCCATTAACGCGTTCACACGTATTTAAATCAGTACTTTTATAAAATGTTAAAACATTACCTAATAATATTAAATCAAATTTTTTCTTACTTTTTAAATCTTTTAAATCACAAACATCGTAATTAAGTGACTTTGAAAATAACAATTCCTTAAGTTTATAAAATTCTTCCTTGTTATAAAAAGAAACATATTTTTTTAAATAACTTAAATTTATACAATAATTAAACCTAAATAAACGACTAAATAAAAAACTATTATCTTTATAAAAATCATAAAGAGGTCCAAATACTTCCCTCACCTCAACATCCAATTTAGAATATAATTTATCAAATAAATCATGAGATATAATATCTTTTACATTATCTTTAGTAAAACAATTTACATCCTCAAGCATTGTAAAATGTTTAATAAAATCTTCATAATCCAAATACTTTATAGCACATTGCATATATAAATAAAAAACCTTTTGAAAATAATTAATATCAAACATATCAACACTTGAAGCACCGTTTAATAAAGCTTCGTAAGCCACACTTCCAGTAGCTCCCAAAGATAAGACTGAATCATAATCCTTATAAAGTTTTAACGTATCCTTAACATTAGTTGTTGAAGCAAAAAATATTGAACTAGTTAAATTATGTTCACCATCGCCACACATATTTTTAATACTAGCCATTTCTAAAGCTTTCGCACCATATTTATTCATAAAATCACCTCAAATTAATGAGTATAATAACACATTTAAAAAACTAATTCAAATTTAACTTACATTTATTTTTAATTAAAACAATAATAACAATTAATAAAGGTAAAGAAAAAATAAAGCCTAAAAAACCAAATAAATAACTTCCAACAAGAAAAGAACTTATAACTAACAGCGGATGAACTTTTAAACTTTTCGAATACACCAAAGGATTAATAACAACATTATCAAGAATATTACAAATAATTACTATCAAAATACACAAAGGTGAATTAAAAGTAATTAAACTTACTAAACTAACTATAAAACCACCTAAAAACGGAATTAAATTACCAATACTAGCTAAAAAAGCAATTAATAGAAAATGAGGATGACCTATTAAAAAATAGAGTAACAAATACTCAAAAAAAGTTATTAAAATTATTAAAGAAAAACCATTAAAATACTTTCGAATCTCATTATTAATTATAAAACCAATTTCTTTCTTATTAAAATAATTAATAATTTTATCCATATCATATAAAAAATAAAAACAAGTCTATAAAAAAACAAACAAGGGGGAAACTTAATGATAGAAGATTTATTAGAAAGTTTGGAAAGCGAAGATGATGTGATATTAATGCATCCTGTGACTTCGCAATCATTATCTGCAACCCAGGGATTTTTGCTTAAAAAAAAGGCTGCAAGGTTGCCTGATGATTATATTGAATTTTTACATTTAAGCAATGGGTTGATATATCGAAACATTTATTTTTATGGAACATCAGAAGTCGAAGAAGAACGTATGCCAGATATGATAACAGCAAACGAAGATTTTATTTCTGAATACGACAGTAAACACCTTGTCCTTGTTGGTAACGACCGCCATAATCTATTTGTGTATAATAGCGAAACAAAAATGTATGAAATAGTTGAAAAAGAGGATTTAGAAGTTGTGGAAGAATTCGAAGATCTTGAAGATATGATGTCTGAATTTTTTGATAATGACAGTTCTTTTATGCGTGAAGATGACGACGAATATATGTTTGAAGACGATTATGAAGACTGATATTTTTGATTTTAATTTACCAGAAGACCGTATTGCTCAACATCCTGTTTTCCCAAGAGATAGCTCTCGCTTGCTTGTTTTGCAGTCGGGAAAAATAAAAGACGGCAAAATAAAAGATTTGCTTGATTATCTTTGTCATGGTGATGTTATGGTGTTTAAT
>CAYJJY010000023.1:0-1810 GCA_964370615.1 uncultured Muribaculaceae bacterium | reverse complement strand
CGAAGCAAAGATAGAGGTAACTTTATTCAAAAGACTTGATGAAGGAAAGACCGAGCGCTGGGAGTGTTTAATTAAAAATTCAAAAAGATTAAAAATAGGCGATACTATAGTTTTCAGTGAAGATTTTTCAGCAGAGGTAATTGAAAAAAAAACAACGGCAGAGGTAATTCTTGATTTCAAATTATCAGCATCGGCATTTATGGAAAATATGGCAAGTGTTGGAAATATCCCATTGCCTCCATATATTCGTAAGGGCATAAGCGATGAAAAGGATAAAAAAGATTATCAAACAGTATATGCAAGGGAGCAAGGGGCAATTGCCGCACCGACGGCTGGTTTGCATTTCACACCAGAACTTCTTGAAAAAATAAAAGAAAAAGGTGTGAAGGTTGTTTTTTTAACATTACATGTTGGTGGTGGCACATTTTTGCCTGTAAAAGTTGATGACACCGATGAACATATAATGCACGCGGAATATGGGGTTATAACAAAAGAGGCCGCACAAATAATAAACGACGCAAAAAACAACGGTAAAAAAGTTGTTGCAGTGGGCACAACCTCGCTACGACTTCTTGAAAGCGCAGCTGATAGTAACGGCAATTTAAAAAAATTTGCAGATTCAACCGATATTTTTATAACCCCAGGATACGATTTTAAAATTGTTGATGTATTAATGACAAATTTTCATTTACCAAAATCGACACTTTTTATGTTGGTAAGCGCATTCAGTGGGCTTGATGAAATGCAAAAAGCATACGCCCATGCAATAGAACATAAATACAGGTTCTATTCATATGGCGACAGCTCTCTATTATTTAAAAAAGGCAGTACAGTTTAATTATGTCATTATTTCGATCAGCTCTAAACTTTGGTTTTTTCACGATGATAAGCAGGATTTCAGGCTTTATCCGTGATGTTTTAATCGCCGTATATCTTGGTGCAGGTGTTTTGGCTGATGCTTTTATTGTTGCGTACAGGTTGCCCAATCTTTTCCGTTCTTTTTTTGCAGAGGGCGCTTTTAATGTTTCATTCGTTCCTATTTTTTCATCAACATATCAAGAAGATAAAGAAAAGGCCCAAAGTTTTGCCAGCGAAGCAATATCATGCCTGTTTTATATTTTGTTTGTCTTTACGTTGTTGTTTGAAATTTTAATGCCACTTGCCATTTTTATAATGACCCCTGGGTTTATTGAAATTCCCGGAAAAATGGAACTTACTATAGAACTTTCACGAATTGTTTTTCCTTTTTTGATTATTGTCTGGAATACTTAATTCTTTTGATAAATTTGCAGCCGCTGCTTTTACTCCTACGATACTTAATTTATCAATGATTGTCTTTTTATTATTCCTTGCCCCATATTTTGAAAATTCAGCATACGCATTATGTTATGGTATTCTTGCCGCTGGTATAATTCAACTTGCGTGGTTGTATCGCATCGTTGTTAAACAAGGAATAAAACTTCGATTTATGCGCCCAAAAGTGGTTTTTAAATCGCCATCACCTGAACTTAAAGAATTTTTCAAAAGGGTTATTCCTGGCTTGTTTGGTTCTGGCGTATATCAAATAAATATTTTGATAAGCACATTTTTGGTTTCGTTTTTGGTAACAGGCTCTGTATCATGGCTTTATTATGCAACCAGAATTTTTCATCTTCCTGTTGGAACAATTGCTGTGGCTGTGGGAACAGTGCTTTTGCCCACCCTTTCACGTCATATAAAAAACAAACAAACGGTTTCTTCGTACATATCTTTGAATAAAGCAATCGAATTTTCGCTATTGTTAAGTTTGCCTGCAACGGTTGGTCTTGTT